>JAEFBA010000062.1 GCA_016292145.1 Saccharofermentans sp. | reverse complement strand
TGCTGTTCGAATGGGGATTTGGACGGTTGTTATGGCTTGGGAAATATCTGTATTTCTAGGGGATTTATGACACCAAACGGCTATTTAAACAAGAAGATATTGTTAGTTGATGACGATGAGAGCATCAGCTCTCTGATAGAGACTGTCCTTAATAAAGAAGGCTACAGCAAGGTGTTTAAGGCAGGTTCAGGCAATGAGGCGATCTTTAAGGTAAGCGAGACAGAACCGGACCTTATCGTCCTGGATGTAATGCTTCCTGATTTTGACGGCTATGAGATCTGCAAGAGGATAAGGGAGAGATCGATGGTTCCCATTATCTTTCTGTCTGCGAGATCTGATGAGTCGGATAAGCTCATATCCTATGCGATGGGCGGGGATGAGTACATTACAAAGCCCTTCAGCCCGAAGGAGCTTTTGGCCAAGATAACGGCAATGTTAAAGCGCCAGTCTTACTATGACGATAAGGGTGCTAATGATAACCGGTATTCTTTCGGCAGCTTTGTTTTGGATTTTGAGAAGAAGCTCCTCTTTAAAGATGGCGCAGAAGTCTTCTTAACTGCAAAAGAATATTCGCTCTTAGAGTTCCTGATAATAAACAGGAACATTACGCTCAGCAAGGATAAGCTCTTAAGCAGCGTATGGAACATGGATTATCAGGGTTACGACAATACCGTTATGGTCCATATCCATAATCTGCGCGAGAAGATCGAGGAAGACCCGTCCGATCCCAAGTTCATAAGAACTGTAAAGGGCAGGGGATATATGTTCGTCGGATGAATAATTGCAGATCATGAAGAGACAGATAATCAAAACATACTTAAAGATCATCATTGTTGCGGTAACGGCTTCGATCGTTATTTCGGGTATTTTATGTTTTGTCTTATTCTTCCTGGGACGTTCGGCAGATAACGATATGCCCCAGTATCTGGTCTACAACATAAAGCCGCACATCAGTTTTGCGGAAGCAGGAATAGAGCTTAACGCCGAAGGCAAAGAGCGCTTGCAGCATCACGACGTCTGGCTGCAGGTAATAGACGGGTCCGGCAACGTTGTATTTGAAGATAATACCAAGGGAGATCTTCCTTCAAAATACAGTCTGATCGAATTAACAAACGCAGTCCTGAATTCAAACAGGCTGGGGAATTATACGGTTTATATGTCCGATATTCCTGAAGCAGACGGATATGCAGTCTTATTGGGATGTGACAGCCGGCTTGTTACCAAGTACACGTATAATGCCACAGGCGAGATCGCGTTTATCATCATCGGGTGCATTCTTGTTATATCTGTCGTTACCGGATTAGCGGTTCTGTTCTCTGCCATCGTGTTCTCGAGAAAGATCACAAACCCTGTCGGCGACATCATTGAGGACATCGATAAGATCCAGAAAGGTGAGAAGATAACCCGCCGCAGCAGTGCTAACAACAAGCTTTTTGAGAACGTTTTCGAGAGCGTCGAAAACTTAGAAGCGATCCTGAAACAGAACGATGCCTTAAGAGCGGAATGGATAGTGAATATCTCACACGACATAAAGACTCCGTTATCGACGATAAAGGGCTATTCAGAGCTTCTTTACGATCAGGATTATGAATACTCTCCTGCTGAGATCAGGAATTATGCCGGACAGATGCTCAAGTCGGAAGAAAGGATCAAGGAACTGGTCGACGATCTGAAGACCAGCAACTCCTTAATAGAAGGGAAGGTAACGCCCGTTCTTGAGAGCGTTGACATCATTGATTTTATCGAAAAGTGCATCAGCAACGCTTCAACTTATTATGTGCACGACAAGCAGATACAGTTAGATAAATACTGTGCGGCCAAATGCGAGATCGACGTAAAACTTATGGAGCGCTGCATCACGAACATCATATGCAATGCTTTCGTACATAACGATAAAGATGTTGAAGTAAAGATATCAGTTGCGGAAGAGGACGGTAATATAATCATCCGCATCTCTGACAACGGCAAGGGAATGCCGGCAAAAGACATGCCGCATATATTTGACAGATACTACCGCGGTACCGGTTCCGGCAAGACGGAAGGAACAGGTTTAGGGCTTGCCATTGCAAAGGAGATCGTACTGCTTCACGGCGGCAGGATCGATGTAAAAAGTGTTTCCGGTAAAGGAACAGTATTCACGATAAGTCTTAAAAAACAGACGATTTAAGATAGATTTAAGGCAGATTTTATTTGGCGATAAACCTGCAATATTAAGATTTCCCCGAATGGCTGAATTCTACAAAATTCTTATAGGGGGAAATCCATGAGATATCTGATTCGTTCAATAAAGAAATTCATTATTCCATCCTTGATATTGCTGCTGTTATTGACGGCAGCCCTTACAGTTTTTTGCTTTATAACAGTTAAGAATACTGCAGTCTGCAACAGGATAGAGATCTGGATCGAAGCTTGTGATTATGTGGATTTCTTCCTGCCTCTGGCAGTATGCCTGGCATTTACGCCTTTCTTCTATTTCATAAACAGGAAAGGCTTTCTCAGGTATGCTTCCGTAAGAGCGGGGAGAAAGCGTTATTTGTTGACTCATTTCCTTGCGGCTGCGGTCTGTACCGTTCTGGTCGTACTTGTCGCCTATTACGCAACCTTGTGCATTTCTCTTAACATGACACCCGAGACGCTGGTTACGGAAAACCGGTTATTCGATTATGTGTTCGGCGAATATGAGGTCAATCACCCCTATCTCTTCGGCCTGGCATGGTGTTTTTACAAGGGCGTTGTGGCAACGCTTTTCGTATTATTCGGAAACCTCCTGGCCCTTCATACGGACAATCTGTTTGTTTCCGTCTTGGGACCCTTCGTATACTGCATGGCGGAGAACCTTATAACCTCGCTTCTCAACCTGCCGATGTACAGCATTATGACGACTTATGTACTGAACAGGCTCTCGCCTTCCTGCATGCACGTACATAATTATCTGATCGGTTGTCTCACTTATATCGTTATCACCATGGCGATCATTCTCATTATCAGGAGAAAGAAAGAAAATGTTAATGTCAGGAATTAGAAACAATCTATTTCCAAGGAATAACAGGATCGCAGCGATCATCCTCTTATGTGTTTACGCATACATGTGCGGCACACACCTGGTCGAAGCGGCGGGCGCGGGACTTAATCTTTCCGAATATCTGCTCTGCTGCATCACGGATCACTATTACCTGATGTATGCGCTGCTGTTCTATCTGATCATAGATTCGGCGATCCGGATCAAATCCGTTTTGGAGATTGCAAAGATACGGTACAGGTCTCTTGTAAGGTATTACGGATCTGTCATCTTAACGAGACTTATAAGCCTCTTTATCCTTACTGTTTTACACCTGCTGATACCGCTGGCTGCCGGCATTTCAAGACTGGCACCTGATACCTGCTACAGCCTGGTGTCATCAGAGGGTCCGTTCTACAGCAATTTCGAAGTCATTTATGCCTTGGCCGGCATCATCCCGAACTCTGTTCTGGCAATAGTTATGGTAACGGCATATCTTTATGCCGGCATCTCATTTATCTGCATTGCTGCAGCCCTGATCTTCGAGATCTTCGGCAGGAAAGGCTTTGCAATATGCACGGCAGTTATCCTTATAAACACATTCACCGGCTTTGTGACAGGGCTTGATGAAGGCGTATTCAAATACCTCTTCTTCAATGATTATTTCATCTTCCATCACGGCCTGATCGGCGGCAATCCATGGTCTCTTCCGGCATACGGACTCGTAATGGCCATAGTTATATATGTCCTGTTTAAGTCCGCCGTAAGGCACAATTCCAACCGTTCCGGCGAACGCAGAAAATATACCCGCAATCTCTATTCGCATCCTGCGATAACGGGCGCCTTTTATCTTGTTTACATAGGTCTCGCATTCACCATGAGCCTTAACGGCAGCGAAGCCTTTACCTGGCAGCTTTTGAAGGGCTTCTCGTACCTGCAGTTCAATGTCGTTGAATTGCTGTTCTACATCGCGCCGATCATGTTTTCGCTGTTCTTCGTAAACATGGAATGGGAAAACGAGATAAAGGAAAGAAATCTCTTTGCCCTGATCAGATACGGAAAGCGCGGGAAATGGGAAAAGGAAAAAGCCGTAAGCGAACTCCGGTTCGTTGCAATAAACGTCCTGATCGTTGTGGCCGTATCGTTCATATCCGCCACGGTTCTTACAAACGATCTGGACAACACGCTCCTCGAACTATCGGCATTTTATGACCTGAACACCGGAAGAGTAATAGCCTTCGGCGTCTTAAGCGTTCTGTTCAGGGGTATGGAGTGGTTCCTGTTCTACGCGATCGACAAGATCTTATTTAAGCTTACGAACAGCACCATTGCTTCCTACCTCATAACAATAGCGTTTATCTTCATAGGCTTTGTGCTGCCGGCCGTAAATCCGATAGGAAAAGGCTCGCTTTACCAGCTGCTGGAAATAGGCGCCAAGGGGAGCCTTAGCTTTGTTCTCATGGCAGTTCTGGAAATGATACTGATCATTGTCCTTTTCAATACAAATAAACATTTAAAGGAGAGAAGTTCTCATGGAATCAGCAATTAAATTGGAAAACGTATCTAAAGCTTTTGGCGGCAAGACAATATACAGGGATGTCTCTTTGGAGATCGCGAAAGGAATGACCGTCGGTTTTGTCGGTGAGAACGGCAGCGGCAAATCGGTGCTGTTCCAGCTCCTGACAGGCCTTTTGCCCTGCGATTCGGGCAAGGTAACGGTAAACGGCGATACTCTCGGCGACCAGGTTGATTTTCCCGCCGATGTCGGAATACTGATCAATGAACCCGGCTACATCGAATATATCTCAGGTTTCCGCAACCTGAAGCTTTTGGCCGAGATCAACAACAGGATCGGCGAGAAAGAGATCAAGGAATCCATGAAGATGGTCGGTCTTGATCCCGAAGACAGAACGCCCGTTAAGAAGTATTCAATGGGCATGAAGCAGAAGCTCGGCATCTGCCAGGCGATGATGGAGAATCAGACGGTCATAATCCTGGATGAGCCTTATAATGCGCTTGATTATAAGACCAACCATGAGATCACGGACATATTGGAGCGCCTTAAGAGTGAAGGCAAAACGATCCTTCTTACAAGCCATCAGCACGACTATCTTGAGAAGCTCTGCGATGTCATTTACTGCATCCATGACAATAAGATCGTTCCTTTCACGGAAGAATATAGAGAACTGTACTTCGGAATATAATCCCTTACCGCGTTCCGGCTGTACAGCCAAAGCAGGGCAGGAGCTTAACGGCTCCTGCTTTGTTTTATTGACGGTTTTTCGCGGATTGGAAACAAGGTCCGGAGGCCTATCATAACTGCTTAGTGTTGCAGGATTGTCACTTTTTTATGGTTGAACACTCAAAAAATATAAATTATTATATCTTGGATTATTTTTCAGGAGAAAACTGATGTCTAAAGTAAACAACACTAAAGCTATAATATTCACGGTAACATTACTGTCTGTAATGGTAATGCTTATCGCAGGCACTATATTCTACGTCTATAAGGACCCGGTCATTTCAGAGACCGCGGCATCGGAGCAGACAGTCGAGACGACAGCTGAGACTAAGGCTGTGCGTGAGAAGAGAATATCGGTCTACGGCACAAGCGATATCCAGGGTAAGCTCATCGATTCTTCCTCCGGAGACAAGATGACATATCAGTACAGACTTGCTTATATGGCAAAGGCCTTCAGCGATGCAAGGACTTCAGGTGATTATGACGATGTCCTGCTTGTTGATGCAGGTGATATCTATAAGGGCGATCCGATCTCCAACCTCTCCGAAGGTGCAGCTCTCAGAGCCGCATTCGACAAGATGGGTTACGATGCCGTAACTCTCGGAACCGGTGATTTCGAGTGGGATGCCACAAGATTTGCAACAGACGGTTCTGCTACCATACCGTCATATGAGCTCGGTGAATTTACGGGCAACCCGACGATCCCCGTAATCGCATCCAACCTCTACAACACGAGCAACAAGAGCAGATCGCTCTTTACCAAAGACTATGTAATCGTCGAGAAGGCAGGCGCACGCATTGCGCTGATCGGATATATCTCTGACGTCTCTTCCCAGGTCGTATCTAATAACATGGACCAGTTTGAGATCCATGAGGACCTCGCTGAATTTGCAAAGCGCGTCAAGGAGATCAAGGCAGCCGAGAATCCGTTAATTACGGTCGTAGTGGCACACTGCGCTGCAGATACTGTTGCTGCTGCCATGGATCCGGCAGATGTCGATCTCGTAGTCGGAGGCCTTACAAACAGCGGAGTATACGGCAATACAGAGAACGGCGTAGCTTATATGCAGGCCGAGAGCGACGCAAAGGGCTATGCACACGCTACATTCGTACTTAAGAGCGACGGAACGGTAAAGATCGAATACATGACTTATGTATCCATCATGGATTCCGCAGAAGCTCTCTATGATACTTCCGCTAATTCCGGGAATTTCGATCCGGATGTTCTTGCTATCTCCCGCACGGCCGTTGATTCCACGAGCGATGCCATGAACGAAGCATTGGGTTATATCGATGCCAACGTTGAGAGATCAGCCATTATCAGCGGACGCACCACCACAGCCGGCAACTTCCTTACTGGCCTTATCCTCGAGAGCATGAAGGGACAGGGCGTTGTCGCAGCTTTCCACAACTGCGGCGGAATGAATAAGGACCTCATCACTCCCGACGGCGGTCTTTATCAGGTATCTGCAGGCGATATCTATGCGGTCGCATCACAGGATTACGCCCTGCTGGTCTATGAACTGACCGGTGAAGAGCTCGCAAAGCAGATCGCCAACGGTTTTGCCAACGGTGACTACGGCGACCAGATGTCAGGCCTTACCTTCGAATACAAGAACAACGGAACCGAGGAAGAGCCTGTTATCGAAGTCGTAAGCATCACTTTGAGCGACGGCACCAAGGTCGATGTCAAAGACCAGAAGACCAAGTATAAGGTCTGCATTACAAATTACTGCGCCAAGGTACCGGGAAGCGTTTTCGAAGGCAAGAAGCCTTTGAAGGATGAGAAGGACGCTCCCATCGATAACCAGGCCATCATCAAGGTTCTCAGAAGCAGAAAGAGCGGCGGTGACGTTCATATCCCGACAGACAACAAGCCGAGAGGAACCGTTGCAGCTGAGACAACCGGGAACTGAGAACTCTTAAATTTAAAAATTTTGTGCCGGCAAATGCTTTGCGGAAAACAGTAAATCGCTTAGCAAATGCCGGCACTTATATTGTCAAAAGGATTCTGTCCTGTTTATTGGTTACTCCTTAACGAGGTCTTTTTCTTCAGACTGGCTCTTGTTTGTGACTACTGTGAAGCTTCCGATAAAGCAGATAGCAAAGCAGAGTCCTAAGCCGACGTTCTTAAAAACGACGCTCCAGAGGATGAGCATTGCGATGAAAAGTGCAAACCTCGTGATGTTGATCCCGAGTATCTTCTTATACTTGACTCTTGAGATGAGCTTATCCTGATATTCAGCTTCATGTGCCTGTCCTGAGCCGACAGAGCTTCTTAAGTGGTCGATCATGGAATGGTCGAAATAAGCCAGTTCCTTCTCAAAGCCGTCTGCGAAAAATCTTCTGCCCTCAACAAGGCTGTCTCTTGAATCTTCCAGCCAGCGCTCTAACCCCTTCTTGTCTGAAGGTGTGCCTGCGATCCTCTTTATCTCCGTAAGACCGATGATGTACTTCTTCTTATCGATCTTCTTTGTCATCACAAAGATCTGTGCCGAAGGCATATCCTTTATAGTCTTGCCGTAAGCGTCGACAAAATCTGTCTTTGCTTCTTCAAGCATGCCGCTTAAGACTTCATATGAGAGAACGCCTTTTAAGCTCTCGTGGATCTCTAACTTGCCGTTTGCAATTCTCTTCAAAGAGAATCTTGAGAGTGTGCCGATGTCTGTGCCTTTTACGTATTCCATAACTGTTTTCCTCGCTTTTCGATTTTGGTTTTGCTTTTGACAACGTCATACTATCAGGCGAAGAGGCGTCAAAATCAGAAGTGTCGTGAATGGCACTTTTGTTGTCGCAAACGGAACAGTTAGCCCGGCTGCGCGGGAATATTTAATTTCAGATCTAAGGCTTTCTTGCAGAAAGGCCGTAATACCTTCTGTAAAGAACGATGTGGCCGTTAACGGTGTTCTTAGAGATGTATTCGTCGAGCAGGCCCTCGTCCAAAGGTCCGCCTTCTATTGAGTCATCCATCAGGATCGGAACGGTCTCAAGGAATGCCTTGAATGTCTCCTTGTCCCTGAAATACTCGCGCGTGTGGATCGGCACGAGTTCCACGTCCGCAAATCCCGCTCTTAAGACATTCTCGTAATCTGTGATGCTGACCGGCACGGGATCGTTATAACCCTGGCCGCCGCCCATGATGAGCTTTAAGTTCCAGCAGTCATGCTTGTCGACGCCCCTTATGAGAAGGTGCCCGCCGGGCTTTAAGCACTTAAGGATCTGCACAGGGTCCGTTATCGTGTGGCGCGCCGTTACGATGTCGAAGTGATCGTCAGGCACATCCATTTTGAGGTTGTCCATGACCTTAAATGAGATGTTCTTCCGGCCGCTCTTTGCAAGATTAACGCGTGCAGTCTCTACCATGTTCGGAGAGTAATCCGTGCCTAAGATCTCAGCACAGTCAGGGTAGTATTCCAGGACCTTCTCGCCGCCGGCGGTGCCGAGATCGAGTATGCGCGAATCCGGCCTCGCAAGACCTTTGAGAAGCCCGTAAAGATCCCAGTCTGTCAGGCATTCCTCATGGATACCATACTCATCGAAACTCCAATGAGCCATGTTCTCGTAATAATCGAAATCACTGTCGTGAGACATAAAAAAGAACCTCCTTTCACGAACAGCAAACCATACGGGCATCAGCCCGTCCTTCTTTGTCATTCATGATGAGATTCCAAGGTTCTTATCATTAGTAACCCCGCTCTTGGAGGAGCGTCGCGGCTGCAGAGCGCGAATAACTAATTACCCTGCAACATATTTATTATACCACGTCCGCCCCCCAGAAGAAATTGCCTCAATTACGGGATCTTAAGCGCCTTGTTGCCCTGAAAGAGCCTGTTTTAAAGCGTTTGCAGGCTCAAGATGACCTTTTCGAACACTTCGAAAAAGACCTGTCGGAAACAATAAGTCTTATTCTTGTAATGAAGTTGACCAAGAATTCTGATAAAATGCTTAGACAAAGCTACAAACATGGTGGGCGCATGCGATTAAAAGACTTATTAAGATTTAAGAACATTGTAATTCAGTGTCACGACAATCCTGACGCTGATGCAATTGCATCCGGTTTTGCGTTGAAGTGGTTTTTCGAGAAGAACGGCAGAGATGTCAGATTTATCTACAGAGGCCGCAATGAGATCAAAAAGAGCAATCTTACCATCATGGTCAAGAAGCTTGAGATCCCGATCGAGTATGTGCCCTTTATAAGTACCGAAGAGAAGCCTGACTTGCTGATCACGGTCGACTGCCAGTATGGTGAGAAGAACGTTACCAAGACCGAAGCTAAAAAGGTTGCGATAATAGACCACCACAGAAAGCTGGTCGAGACGGACGATATACTCTCGAACATCAACAACGAACTTGGCAGCTGCTCTACAGTCGTATGGAAGATGCTGAGGGAAGAAGGATACGATCCGAACGAGAATAAGTTCGTCGCAACGGCGCTTTATTACGGCCTTTATACCGACACCAACAGGCTCTCGGAAGTATCGCACCCTATCGACCGGGATATGCTCGATTCCCTGAATTTCAACAAGGCTATCGTAACTGAGATGAGCAACTCCAACATCTCTTTGAACGAGCTTCAGATCACGGGAAAAGCGATCCTTAATTATGAATATTACGACAGCAACAAATATCTGGTAATCGAGGCTGAGCCCTGCGATCCTTCCATCCTGGGTGTCATCAGTGATTTCGCGCTTGAGACCGAAGGCGTAGACGTCTGCGTCGCATTCTACGTAAACGCTTATGAAGTTAAGTTCTCAGTAAGAAGCTGCTCCAAGGAAGTCTATGCAAATGAGCTCGCGGCATTCTTGGCTGACGGAATGGGCGGCGGCGGCGGCCACATCCTGAAGGCCGGCGGTACGATCAAGCCCGAACTTCTTACAAAGCCCGCGAAGGATCTCATCAGGGAGAGACTCGCTCTCTATTACGATACATATCTTGTTATCTATGCAAAGGATACGACTCTCGATACATCGAGAATGAGACGCTATTCGAAGATCCAGCAGACGATGGGCACGGTAAGGCTTGCCGATGTTTTCCCTGTCGGAACGCATATCAACATCAGAACTCTTGAAGGAGACGTCGACACCGTTATCGACGAAGAAGCATATCTCATGATCGGCGTTGAAGGCGAGATCTATCCGATCTCCGAGCAGAAGGTCAAGAGCAGCTATGAATTCACGAATTTCGTATATACGAGAGATTTCGAATACGAGCCGAGGATCAGGAATTCCGGCACGGGTGAGATCAAGTATGTTCTGCCCTTTGCAAAGACAGTAAGATCGCTCGGTTCATCCATCATCTTCGCACAGCCCCTGACGCAGCCCGTAAAGCTCTTCACGGCCTGGACAGAGGATAAGTACTATTCAGGCAGAGTCGGCGATTACATAGCCGTCAGAGCCGATGACGAGCATGATATCTACATCATCAACAAAGACATCATGGACAAGTCCTACAAGCCGTTCTGATCTTCCTGACTAAAATCCTGCCGGGAAAATTGCAAAGGGTAGAATCGTACGTTTTTCGATGCCAAAAACGTACGAAAATAAGGCTTGCAAGTTGCAACGGGTGAAATCGTACTTTTTTCGCCCTCCAAAACGTACGATTTGACATCTTGCAAATGGAGGCCTAAGAAAGCACGTTTCTGAACCGGCTATAATACATGCCCCCTAAAAAGGGCCGGCAATTATATAAAATGGCGTTTTTATATAATTGTTACCCCCTAAAACAGGGCCTGCATTACAGTAACATCAAAGTCCGTACTTGGATTTTGTTGCCTCATCAAGAGGTGTGTCACCGAGGATCCTCTTGGCCTTCTCGACAAGATCTTCAACGCTGTAATGCTTTATGTATCCCGGATGAACGTCTCTGGATCCGCGGTAGGAGTATACATAGAATCTGTCTGTAGCCTTGTGATAGCAGTAGACGTTCTCAATGCATGCGACCTCATACATGGTGTCCAGATCGTAGATGAAGATTATGTAATCAGACTGTATGTAAAGCTGGTTAGCTTTGTCATCGAACCATGCCTTTGACCTGAAGCCTTCTGTGAAATACTTCATATCATTCTTGGTTATGAGCTCGCCCTTCTTATTACCGTAAACAGAGATATAACCGTCTCCGACGATATAGATGCGGTCACCCTTGAAGGCGGCACAGTCAACGGCGGTACCGTTGCGGCTGATAGTAAACTGCTCCTTGAGGGATGCGTCCGTAACAAGGACAGTGTTGCCGTCGGATATAAGCACACGGGAGCTGTCTTCATTTACGGTTACATAGTAGCCGCGGACCTTGGTGAAATCCCAGTTGTCCGGGAGATCGACCTCGTCGTAATCCATGGACTTCATATCAACGGCAAATAACTTGTCGACGACGAAGATGAATGCCTTATTAAGGCTCTTGCAGTAGACAACATTGAAATTGTTGTACCCTACAAAATCTTCCCATTTGCCCGGAACGTCAAACTCATCCTTATCCGAACCGTCGTAATTGCTGATCTTAACCAGTAATTTGTCCGAACTGTAATCTTTTTCAGTGGCAAACAGCTTGCCTGCTGATCTTACCGTTCCGAAATCCAGTTCAGAGTTGATCTGGGTTATTTTGTCCTTGTCCGGATCGATCTGATAGACCGACTTTTCGAGCAACAGGTAGAATTCGCCTTCCAGATATTCAACGTCAAAGTTGGTTATGCTGACATCGACATCAGCAAGATCTTCCGTATAAGAAAGCTTGCCGGTGTTGAGGTCGATTATGCTGACTCTGACATAGGTCGTGTCATCGTTTGCGATCAAAGCGGCGGAGACGAGATAGTCCTCGTTCGAATCGAATGTCTGTGAGGTTGAGCCCATCGAATACTCTGAAGGAACCTTTACGGGCTTCCACTCGTCATCCTGAATGCTGCGGTTATAGCTTATGATGTCCGTATCATACTGGGAGACTGCATAGATGACGTTTCCGATCGCGCCTGAAGTAATGTTATTGCAGAGCACGTTGTAAGAAGCCAGGTCATTGTTCTTTGAATTTGCGGCATAAACATATTCGCCGTGCCTTAAGATGAATTCCGGATATCCGTCTTCGTTAAAGTCACCCGAAGTGATGACGGAACTGCTGGTTATGTATTTATTGAGCTCATTTCCGGTCTCCAGATCAAAGATACCGACTGCATTGCCTACATAGCAGAGCACCGCATTGCGTGAAGGGAGAGCACGTATGTCAGAACCCATGGAGACGTCGGTATAGACCAGGTCTTGTGACCATCTCTTGTTCGAGTTGGTACCGAAGAAGCTGAATGTCTTCGTTGCGGTCTTGAGAATACGGTAATCCAGGCTGTAAGAAACAGATGTGTTGACGAAATCCATGGTTGAGATGGCACAAAGGTTGTTGTTATCTACAAACGTCAGCTTCTCAAGATACTTGGCCTTGATATCGTAAGACTGGTCCTTCTTGGTCTCAACGTCATAGATATGGATCTTTATGCTGTCTTCTGCGGTCAGATTGTCATCGGAATAAGCGATCTTCTTACCGTCAGGCGATACTGCAGGATTGAAGACGCTGTTAAGAAGCGTCTTCTCTTTCAGCTGATACGTTTCCTTAACGGCACCGTCTCTTAAGGAGAACTTTGCGATCTCGCAGCTGCCCACATAAAGGAAAACATCGCTTACAGTGAAATGGATATAATTCTTTAAGATCGATGAACCGGATTCCGGCGTATATGTCCACATGTGCTTACCGGAAGGAATGTTATAGGCCTCGACCTTGTGGCTGAAAGTGATTACAAACGTTTCTTTGTTCGGAATATCGATCCTTACCGGTTCTTCAACGCAGGCTTTCTCGAAAACAAGCTCCCTTGTCTCGGTATTCCAGCAGTAGATATTGCCTGCATCATCAAGAGCACCGAGATAGGACAGATCATCAGACACGATGCTGGTCTTAACGGCATATTTGCACTTATAGTTCCATGCCGGCGTGAAATCCACTCCGCGGTTGGATGTATATGCTCCGGTTGCGTCAGAGATCGCGCGGAGCGCAGGCGCCGTAACGGGAGTCTTATCTTTCTTATTTGAAGGGAGAGCTGCCAGAGCCAGCTGGATCGCATCGGCCCTCTTGCCGTCATCGAGCAGCTGACGTGATTCGTTGGCAAGATAGACGGATCTGGTCCGTAAGGACTCCAAATAAGCCTTATTGATCTGCATCCTGCTGTAGAGCATGTAGCCGCCGAAAGCAAGCACGCCTGCAAATGCAGCTGCCACGATCGCTCCCGCACGTCTTAATCTGTACTGTCTTCTTCTTCTCTGGAGTTCATCGTATGAGCAGCCGAGGAGTCCTGCCGCAAGCCTGGGAAGTTCTTCCCTGTCTGCCCTGGCTCTCTGGAGCCTGTAGTCGCAGGAGAGCGGCTCTACGGGAACATTTATCAGATGAGGGAAACCGTTCGAATCAATGATCTCCTTCTCGCCGGTCGTAAGCTCTTCCGGGATTACGTCCTGCGGCTCACCGTCGCAGAGAACAGTGAAGATCTTGTCTTTTGTATGTGTCTTAAGGAATGTCTGGATCTCTCTTTTGACCCACATGGATTCCTTGGTGTTGGTCGAGCAGATAACGATCAGGTACTCGGACTTTTCGAGTGCATTGGTAAGGGTCTCCGTAAGGTCGCTCGTGATGGGGAGCTCATCCTTGTCGCGGAAGATCCTCGTGATCTTCTCATGCCGGATCTTGCCCTTAAGGCTGTGCGGCACGTGGAAATGCTCGAGCTGCTTTTGAACATGCTCAGCGATCTTGATGTCCAGCGGGGCATGCTTGTACGAGATAAACGCGTTATAGAAATCTATCATAGATGTCCTCTCCCTTTTTTTCCTTCAAGTTATAGTATCACAAAAACTTTTTATATGTCTTTATGCCATTAAAACAGACTTCAGGGTGAGAATGTTGCAGAGGGGGGAGGTGCATTGTTCCGGCGGCGCTTCAAGTACGGCCCAGTCGCTATCGCATTTTATGTCGAGTGGCCCTGTTTCTATCGCATTTGCTCGAAAAAATGCCGTTTGCGATAGAAAAACGCCGTTTTCTGTAATTTTCGACCTTAAAAAAGGGCGTTTGCGATAGTGAGATGATCCGCCCGTCATTCGGCACTGCGGTCAACGATAGTCACAGTGCCTTCTCCGCCGTCGACGGTAACGACATCACCGGTCTTAAGCACCGTGGTCGCATTAGAGCAGCCGACAACGGCCGGAATGCCGAATTCACGGGCGACGATCGCGGCGTGGGACAGGGGCGCGCCGATGTCCGTGACGATCGCGGAGACCTTGTGGAACGCGACTGTCCAGCCGATATTGGTGGCGCGGGTAACGAGGATCTCGCCTTCGTTAAGTTCGTCGATGCGCGATACGTCATTTATCACACGGACTTTGCCGGTGACGACGCCAGCAGCGCCCGCAAAACCTTTGACGTCGGTGGCAGCCAAATCGGAGGTGACAGCCGAATCGGAGGCGGTGGCTGAATCGGAGGTGGCAGCTGCGCCGGAAGGACGGCCGCTTACGTAATAATCGTATCTCCTGTCAGGGTCTGCCAGCCACTTATCCGGGTCAAACCTGCCTATGATCACGCCGGGGAAGCCAGGGTAGGAGAGGTATCTTTCAAAAGTCTCTTTGCGGGCAGGGATGTATGAGACGGCGGTCTTATCGCCCTTAAGGAGCGCGAACATCTCCTTGTAGCCCAGCATGAAGATGTTTTCGCCGATGCCGTTAAGTTCGCCCGCCTTAAGGCAGTACTGCCTGAAGACGCAGAAGATGCGGACGCCTTTGCTCCTTATGTCCTCGCGAAAAGCATTCGCATGGATAAACTTTCCGATCTCTTTGTCGATCCACTTGCGCCTGGAAGGGTATTTCTCCTTGAATTCGGCGAGAGCCTCTTCGTAGGAGGCTTTCTGGCGCTCCTGCATCGCGCGGAGGCTGGCGGTATTGGCAGCGCGGTCCTTGAGCAGATTATCGATGAATGAAGGATCCTCGTAAGGCCTGGGAGACATGAGCTCCATCTCGTCAGCGGATCTGTGGCCGCATTCGCGGATGTAATCCTCGCGGGTCATCTTGCCTGATGCGACGTCTTCCAAAAGAAGTGTCGGCTTCATGCATTCGATAATGCCGAGTGAGCCGCCCAGCAGGCGGTTAGCCATGTCTTCGCCGGCGATCTCAGTGATCTTCTTGCGCAGCGAGAAAAGGGGCACCAGCGACGTCCCGCTCTCTGCAAGGATCGAAGCGAGGCCGTCATTTAACTTAGGCTGCAGGACATCGTCCCAGAATGCCATCAGCTCAGCGCTCGAACCGATAGTTTTAATCTGCTCCATGAGCCCTTCTGAAATGCCGTGGAGATCAGCCACCATCTCGTGTTTCTGCTTCTTTGTGAGCTTAGACTTTTCCTTAGGGAATAAGAGGTGCAGGAAATTCTTCCTGAAGGCCTTTTTGTCGAACGGCGATATTGGGATCTCACAGCCTTCTGGAATGCCGCCGACTAAGTCTTTTACGGTCTCATAGGCCTTCTCGCGGGACCTTCCGAAGCTCACCATCAGAGAGCACATGACCGATATGTTCATGTATGCCTGACCGCAGACGTTCTCGAGCCAGCAGGGGAGTCCCAGAAATTCATTGATCTTCTCCAGAACGCTGAAGGTCATGGGGCTTACGGGCTTCATAAAGATCTCGCCGACATTGGTCTTTGTAAGTAGCTTTGAGCCGGAACGGGTGCCGTTCACATCGTAGTTCTTAACATTGAGCCTTGTCAGCGTCGTTATCGGGCGCGCCTGCAGGATATAGACTCTGCGGCCCTTTATGCACCATTCGATATCCATCGGAAC
>JAEFBA010000061.1 GCA_016292145.1 Saccharofermentans sp. | reverse complement strand
CCTTGGGATCGAAATATTCAGGAACGCCGGGATAGATCTTGCTCTTCTCAAAGTCCGCTGCGTGGCGGTAGAGAGTGCCAAGGACCTTCCAGCCTTCTTCCTTAAAGCCTCTGGAATAAAGGGCGTTTCCGAACATGACCGTCATGTGCGAGAAGACCGCGCCGTTTTCCTTCTGACCGTAGGAGAAGCCGAACATACGGCCCATGTCGGTCTTGATCTCACCGAAATCAGTATTGAGCTTATATCCTCCGATCGAAGGATCGTAGATGTATCTGTCGGCGGACTTAACGATATCAGCGATCTGCTCTTCGGTCGCAACGCCGGACATGACCGTGAACACTTCGCCCGTGAGCATCATGGCGGGTCTGCCGTGCTTGTCGCCGTTCTTCTCTAATGCGTTTCCGCTGTTATCGTAGTAGCCGTTGTAGCGGGAATAGCCGTCAGGATCGGTGAACCATTCGGTCTGCCTGATGTGGGAGATTATCCAGTCAGCCTTCTTCTCGAGGTCATCTGCGAGCAGGTCGATGTCAAAGGCCTTCTTTGCGCCCGTAAAACCTGTTTTAACATTGTTACAATAGCTCAACAACACGGTCTGGAGCTTATCTGCGTCGTAAACGCCAAGGAGGCCCTCGAGCTCTTCACAGGCCTCTATGGACGCCTTTCCGGAGACCTTTTTGTACTCTCTTAAGATCGATGCGAGCTTTTTGTAGTTGCCTGCGTAAGCTGCCGTGAAGGCCACGCTCTCGCCCTTGTCATTACCCATGTCGAGTGCGTCATTCCAGTCGGCGCCTCTGAGCTTCATGTGGCCGTGCTCGCCTACATCGAAGAAAGATGCAAAGTTCTGAAGGAGGAGATGCTCCATGACCGTGCCGCTGCAGGACACGCAGGAAAGATCGGTATCCTTGTCCAGCAGTTCTTCGCCTCTCATTACCTGGCGGTCAATGAAGTAGGGCGCCGTCTCGTCCAGGATCTTAAGGTCGCCTGTCTGCTTTATGTAGAGGTCCATCGTCATGAAAGGCCACATCGCATGGTCCATCCAGACTCTCGTGATGCCGTTACGGTCAGCGATGAATTCGCCGCTCTTGCTGCCTATTATGGTAGCGTTGGTGCCGTCGCATCTTACTCCGCCGAAGTTATCAACGAGCATGCCTCTTACGTCTGAAGGATCCATTATTATCAGCGCCAGGCAGTCCTGCCAGAGGTCTCTCCAGCCTCTGCCACCCTTGCCGTAGTCGTGATGGGGAAGGAATGAGCAGCCGTAGATCCTTCGAAGCATCGGCTGAACACCGACCCAGTTCATCCAGTTGTCGAAGTCCTCGTCACCTGTGTGGAATCTGACATTATTCCTGTCGACCCAGTAATTCATGTTATCGGCCCAGCCTTTATCGAAAGCAGTGGGATCCAGATATTTAACGGCCTTTGCCTGAAGGGCATCAGATACAGAGAGGATCTCTTCTTCGGTATCGGAAGGCTTTTCGAGGTCGTCTATTGCGAGCGCGAAAAAGTAATCAATGTCCTCGCCCGGTTCCAGTGTCTTTTTCGAAAACATAGCTGCGCCCATTGCTTCAAAGCCGTCAACGCGTGTGCCGGGCTTTGCAGCGGGAGCGCCTGTTACAGGGAATCTCGGGTTGTCGAAAGCTCCGCCTTCGCCGATGAAATCTTCTGCGACAGGGCAGAAGGATACAGGCTTATTGCCTTCGCCTTCAGCTGCGAAGAAACCGTAGATGACCTTATTTCTTCTGTGTCCTCTCTCGTCGAAAGTGAGGGTGGGATCGTTTGTTACGCCGTATTCGGTAACGGTCATGCGGTTGAGCATGGAAGTAACGTTCCTGTGATCTCTTATGTTATCGGCAGAACGTCCGTAGACAGGAGTTGCCGCAGTAGGCGTGAAAGTGACGGGAGATGAGCCGTTGTTGATAACTCTTACACGGGTAAGCTCGATCCTGTCGGATGTATTAACGGGTACAAATGTCGTGATCTCGGTCTCGATATCCGTGCCTGAGATCTTGCGGTCCAATCTGTGCCATAAAAGACCGCCGTAAAGAGTGACCTCATCCTTATCTTTAGTGAACTTTTTCGCGTGCTGGGAAGCGGAAGCGCCCGTTGCCGATATGAGCGTGCCGTCTTCAAAACAGAGCCAGAAGTTTCTGGTAGAGCGGTTGTTGTGAAGATTATCGGAGGATACCGGTTCCAAAATGAAAGTGTTCTGGGACGTCTTAAGGTCGCCGCCAAGCTCGGGAGTAAGACATCCCATCATGCCGCTTGCAGCGCCGACGGGAAAATAAAGATAGCTGTAAAGATCAGGATCTTTCAGTGTGAATGTGCCGTTCTCATCAAAGAATTTATAACCTTCCATAGTTATAGTCTCCTTAATTTAATTAGCCACTTTCTGACAGTATAAATGATTTTATTCGAGTTTTCCTTACGCATTTTCGTGTTTTGAAAACACCATTCAAAAACGGCAGCCCTATGCCTTATAATATGAGATGTCCGCGAAAAAACGGACCAAAATCTTTCTCAAGGAGAAAAAGGAATATGAAGATCGGATGCGTAAAAGAGATCAAGAACAACGAGTTCCGTGTAGGCCTCACACCTGACAATGTCAGAGCCTATGTTGCCGCCGGCCACCATGTTTACATGGAAAAGGGCGCAGGCGTCGGCTCCGGATTTACTGACAACGAGTACATCGATGCCGGTGCATCATTAATCGACAACGCGGCAGATATCTGGGCGCTCGTCGACATGATGGTCAAGGTCAAAGAACCCCTTCCGGAAGAATATCCGCTCTTCAGAGAAGGACTCATCCTCTATACATATCTTCACCTCGCTGCTGACAGAGAGCAGACAGACGCTCTCCTCGCAGGCAAGGTAAAAGCTGTTGCTTACGAGACTATCCAGGAAGCTGACGGATCACTGCCGTGCCTCGCTCCCATGAGCCAGATCGCAGGCCGTCTCTCCATTCAGGAAGGCGCCAAGTATCTCGAAAAGAAGTTCGGCGGCGAAGGCATCCTCCTTGCAGGCGTACCCGGCACTCCCAAGGCTAACGTTGTTATCTTAGGCGGCGGTACGGTCGGCATGAACGCATGCAAGATCGCAGTCGGCATGGGTGCCAACGTTACGATCCTTGACGTTAACCTCAAGAGATTAGAAGAGCTCGACAACAGATTCGGCTCACACATCCAGACGCTGGTTTCCAATGATACAAACGTTGAAAGAGCAGTTAAGGATGCTGACCTCGTCATCGGTTCAGTCCTTATCCCGGGCGGCTCCACACCTAAGCTCTTCAAGAAGAAGTATCTGCCTGAGATGAAGAACGGTGCGGTTTTCGTAGACGTTGCAATAGACCAGGGCGGATGCGGTGAATCTTCAAGAGTTACTACACATGACGATCCGATCTTTGTTGAAGACGGTGTCGTTCATTACTGCGTAGGCAACATGCCGGGTTCAGTTCCGAGAACATCCACTATCGCTCTTACAAACGCTACACTCCGTTACGGTCTCCAGATCGCAGGAGCAGGCCTCGAGGAAGCTGCCAAGGCAAACAAGGCTATCGCTCTGGGCGTTAACTGCTACGACGGAAAGATCGTCAACAAAAACGTTTCCAAGGCTTTGGATATCGAGTACACGGACCTCGCTGAACTCATCTGAGACAGGCGTCGGTATATTTGACAATATCAAGCGGCAGGCTTTTACGGCCTGCCGTTTTTTCTTTGATATTTTCCTGCGGAAATTCCCTTTTTGAAGCAGGGTAGTATAATCGTAATATGACACCAATAATTGACATTTATGCAGTAACAGTAGCTGATTTTTTAGGTATAGCTATCCTTTTGGTCATCTTGGTTTCAAGGGGCTGGAATCTGCCCGGCAGGAAAGAGGAGAGCCATATTTTGCTGCGCATGCTCATAATGTCCCTGATCAACTGTGTTGTCGATCAGCTCGTCGCGTATTTCGACGGCAGGCTCGGAGCAGGTTTTCAGGTCTACCGCATGGTGCTCCTGCTAGGCAATACCTATCTTTATCTGTACAACACATTGGTAGGCATCTTCCTCGTTCATATGGTGGTCAAGCATATTGACAGCAAGACTTCGCACCGCAAGTTCATAGTGTTCTGGATCGCCTGCTTTATACAGATCGTGCTCCTCATCATCAACCTATTCACGCCGATCGTATTCAAGATCGATATGAACAATGAGTACAGGAGAGGCGATCTCTTCATGTTCTTCATCGTGGCCGGCATAGTACTTAACGTTTATGGTTTTGCTTATTACATCATCTCGAAAATAAGGAATCCCGGACTCCGTTATTTCCCGGTCATCGAGTTCCTTATGCCGATCCTCCTTGGCATGATCGGCCAGGCATTCATGTACGGGATCTCGCTCCTGCCGGCATGCTTTGCGGTATCTCTTGCCGGCATAGTAATCGCATTCCAGAACGAGTGCATCTATGTTGATAAGCTCACCGGCATCTATAACAGATTCGAGCTGGACAGGGAACTTAAGCGTTATCAGAAGCACAAGGACACGATCGTTGCCTACATGCTCGATCTTAACGGGTTTAAGAAGATAAACGACAATTATTCCCACGAAGAAGGAGACCAGGCACTTATCGCTTTTGCGGGGATCTTAAGCGAAGTATTCGGATCAGTCGGAACCGTCATTAGATTTGCTGGCGACGAATTCATCGCGATCGTTCGAAAAGGCAAGGAGTCGGATATCGCTCTTTACAAACAAAAGACCATGGAAGCAGTTGAAAGATATAACGAGAAGTCAGGCAAGCCTTATAAGCTTTCCGCGGCAGTCGGAGGAAGGGTTTTCGACTTCAGCAAGGAAGCCAATCAGGATCTCGTGGTCGTCATTGACGAGATGATGTATAAGGACAAGGACGACTATTATAAGGATCACAAGAGAGAAAGATAAACTGCTGTTCCGGAGTTCTTGCAGACGAAATCAGCAAAAAAGTGTCTATATTTCCGTCTGCAAGTGTTTTGCAGACTAAAAATGCGAAAAAACAGAAACAAGATCAGTCAACAGAAGCTTATATAAAAAAGGCGCTGCCCCTTTATCAGAAGACAGCGCCTTTCAATATGCTTTTTAAAGTCAGATCAGAATGCCAGGAAGAACTTGACAAGGAAGATCGCGGAAAGGATGTATGTGAGAACGGATACTTCCTTGAACTTTCCTGTTAATACCTTGATCATTGTGTAGCTGATGAGGGCAAGGCCGATACCGTGTCCGATGGATCCGGAGATAGGCATAGCGAGGAGCATGATGCCTACAGGGAGGAGCTGGGAGATATCGGTGAAGTCGATGTCCTTAAGGTTAGCGAGCATCAGGATTCCGACATAGATCAGTGCGGCAGATGTAGCTGCAGCAGGAATGATCGCAGCGATAGGTGCGATGAACATGCAGAGCAGGAAGAGAGCAGCAGTAACAAGTGCCGTAAGGCCTGTTCTTCCGCCTGCCTCGACGCCTGAAGCGGACTCGACGAATGTTGTGACTGTTGATGTACCTGTGAGTGAACCTGTAACCGTACCGACAGCGTCAGAGAGGAGAGCTTCCTTCATCTTAGGCATATTGCCGTCCTTGTCGAGCATATTTGCACGTGAAGCAGTACCGACGAGTGTGCCGATAGTATCGAACATGTCGATGATGCAGAATGTGATGACCAATGTGATGATAGTAAACCAGCCGATCTCTGCAAAGCCCTTGAAGTTAAGCTTGAAGAGAGTTGTCTTTGCCATGTCTGCGAAAGGCGGAACGAAGGATGCCGTAGCAAGGCTTGCGAAAGGATTTGTATTGAAGAAGATAGCTTCGCCTGCCCAGTAAACAACAGATGCGATGAGCATGCCGTAAAGTACAGAACCCTTGATCTTCTTGTGGCTCATTGCAACGATCGCGAAAAGTCCGATGAACATAGTAACTACCGTGAGCACCATCATGCCGTAGCCTGATGTCATTGTGTCTCTTGCGGAATTTGCAGTGAGTGCTCCGAAGAAGTCTCTCATTGCGAAGAACTGTGATGAAGAACCGTCATCGTGGAAGACGAAGACGCCTGCGTTGGAACCGAAGCCGATGTTCATGAGCATCAGACCGATAGCAGGTCCTATACCCAGACGTACGCCGAGAGGAATTGCCTGAACGATCTTTTCGCGCACGTTGAAAAGTGAGAGAAGGATGAAGATGATACCTTCGATGAAGATGATGACGAGTGCACTCCGGAATGATTCAAGATATGTCATTCCGGTCATCATCGCGATGTTGGCTGCAACGAGTGCGAAGAAACTGTTAAGACCCATTCCGGGAGCCATTACGAAAGGCTTGTTTGCCAGGAATGCCATGCACAGTGTGCCGATCGCTGAAGCGATACAGGTGGCAAGGAAAACACCGTTCCAAAGATCCTGGCCTTTCTCTCCGAAGTTGGTCAAAAGGTTGGGGTTCAGGGCAATGATATAAGCCATTGTCATGAATGTCGTGAGGCCCGCAATTACTTCAGTGCGGACAGTCGTGCCGTTCTGTTTCAGATGGAAAATCTTTTCCATAAATGTACCTCCTATGACATCTGGGAATATAATCTAATCTTAGAATAATGGACTGTATAAATCTATTTAGTAAAATGTTAAAATCAACACGGTATTTTTAGACCTAATGAATTAAAACAAGGGGGGAAATCTATGTTAGAGATATTTGGCATCATCGCGCTTTGCAAACTTAACAAGAAGAACGCAATAGCAAGAGGCAGAAGACCGGGCGGATATATCGCGCTTACCATCAGCTTGTGGGTCGGATTAGAGATCCTGGGAGCTTTTGTTGCCGGTGTCTACAGCGGCATTACAGGCAATGAGCTCGGCTATGGCTATCTGTTCTTCGCATACGGTTTTGCAGGTATCGGCGCACTCATATCATTCCTTTGCGCCAAGTTCGGACCTAAAGGTGATTATGTCGATCCGAGCACGCAGGTATATACACAGGCAAACGGACAGCCTGTTTACGGCAACTACAATGTTCCTGCAGGCACTCCCGCATATATGACAAATCCCCAGACCCAGCCCGTTCAGCCTCAGGAATTAGTACATGTGGATAATCCCTACCAGCCTCCTGTCCAGCAGAGCACCCAGTACTGCGAGTTCTGCGGCCAGCCGCTTAAGCCGGGCGCCAAGTTCTGTGCTTCGTGCGGAACCAAGGTTGAAGTGCCGTTAGGCGAATGATCGCGGAAGAAAACAAACAATGATTTAAAGGGCTGTCTCAAGTGTGAGACGGCCCTTTTCTCATCAGATATTCACTTAAGTAACACGGGATAATTCCGATGCAGTAACATGCGATGTCGATCCACGAGAAGCCCGTTCCGATGATGATCCTCAAGAACGCGTTTGTGATGCCGAAGCGGTCGCAAAAGCCCCACAGCTGAAGGAATTCAACGATGAACGAGAACACGAGGATGATGGTCGGAAGCACGAACCATTTCCTGATCTTATAAGGGATGATCGTTCTTACGATCGTGTAGAGCAGTATGACGACAAGAACGTCGCCAAGATAGCTTCTTACCCATCCGTGCGCGAAAAGTCCGATCAGCACTTCAATGCCGAGCAGTAAGAGTGATAGGATCCCGAATATCAGCCGTCTCATTATCAATACCTGCCTTATGAAGACAATTATACAACCACGATGCGAAAAACCTGCAAGGGCAGATTAAGGTATAATGGCAGCATAAAGTCTTAAGGTGGGTTTAAGATCTGATATGTCAGGGATGAAGGCTGTTGTTGCCGTTGATTCTTTCAAGGGAAGCCTTACTTCAATTGAGGCAGGAAATGCCGTAAAGCGCGGTATCCTGAGTGCATGCCCTGATGCAGATGTCACTGTGCTTCCGCTGGCTGACGGCGGCGAAGGAACGATAGATTCCATAGCTCCGTTCATTTGCGGAATAACGAAAACCATCTCTGTCTCTGATCCTCTCGGAAGGCCGATCGAAGCTTCTTACATCATTGATTCCGTAAGCAAGTCCGCATATATCGAGATGGCAAAAGCGGCAGGGCTTACATTGTTAAAAGAAGATGAGCGTGACCCGTATCTGACTACAACATACGGCGTCGGCGAACTCATGAAGGACGCCATTGATAATGGTGCCGAAAAGCTCGTTATCTGCATTGGAGGAAGCGCGACAAATGACGGCGGTGCGGGAATGCTTCAGGCACTGGGTGCAAAGCTTACGGACAAGGAAGGCAATGAGATAAGGCAGGGCGCCATAGGGCTTAAAGACCTTTACAAAGCTGATCTTTCAGGTCTCATCTGCAAAGACATAAAGATCATTGCGGCAAGTGATGTTACCAACCCTTTGTGCGGACCTGATGGTGCGAGCTTTGTTTACGGACCGCAGAAGGGCGCGTCGCAGAAAGCCTGTGAAGAGATGGACGGCTGGCTCAAAAACTATGCAGTACTTACAGGTTTTGATCCTTACGAGAAAGGCACCGGCGCGGCAGGAGGCATGAGTTTTGCTTTAAAGAATATCCTCGGTGCGGAATTAATGTCAGGTGCAAAGATCGTAATGGATATTACAGGCGCTGAAGATCTTATACGTGACTGCGATATCGTCATTACCGGTGAGGGCAGGATAGACAGCCAGACGCTTAACGGAAAAGCTCCTTTTATGGTCATGCAGGCAGGCGTAAAATACGGCAAGCCCGTTATCGGAATATGCGGGATCACAGGTGAAGGCTACGAAGAATGCCTTAAGTCCGGTTTTGCAAAGATTGTTCCGCTGATTCATCCTGTGATGGAGACAAGCAAAGCGACGATCAGTGTTGAAGAGACTGTTGAAAGATTATTTTTTTCAGGCAAGTGATTGCACTTTTTAAGCTTGAAGCTTTTCCTGACTCCAGAAGATACTTCATTTTTGTCATGGAATGAGTATTTCTGTACTCTTCAGGAATATTTCTGTCAAGCTTTATGAGTTCTGATCTGCAATCAACAAGGCGGTTTTCGAGCTCCCGGTATTTCTTTTTAAGATCAGCCCGGTCTTGCAGTTCCTTATTGGTTAACTCGATCAAGGCATTATATTCAGCTCTGCTTTTTCTGATCGAATAGACCAATCCGAAGATGAAGATTCCGAGTGGAATGATGGAATAAAAGAAATTAAGGACTTCCGGCCATGGGAAAGTGTTGTAAATGCTGATGCAGTTGGCTAACCACAGAAAGAAACAAACAACAGCAGCAATACCTGATGCTAACAGAAAGCTCCAGAAATAATGGAACATGCCGGAAGCAGTCCTGCCATGAACTAAAGGATGTGAGAGTTTAATCTCACAGCCGCCGACCTCGCTTTCGAGATCTTCTATTTCCGTGTACTTTGCCAGAAGCGTTTCCACAAGATCTAAACTCTCTTTCAAAGACAGATCGGGTATTGGTAAATCCGTTTCTATCTTGCAGCCGCACTTGTTGCAATAGAGAGCATCGGCCTTTAATTTGATACCGCATTTTCTGCAAAAAGACATTTCCTGGTTTCTCCCCATAAGAACTCAGGTACATATTATCATCTTTGTCAGAACAAACAATAAGATCGCCCCGCTTGATTATCCGGTGACGGAGACAAGCGGAGCGGTCAGAAGTGTCGAAGAAACTGTCAGGAGATTATTTTCCCAGGATCCTGTAAGCATCAGTCAGATTGGATGCTTTTCCTGACCTAAGGAGCATTAATATCTGCGTCATTGAAGAAGCTTTCCTTAAAGATGTAGGGATCTGGTATTCGTCCTTTTCGAGCGCCCTCTTGTGGGAAGCAAGATCCTTCTTAAGCGAAGAGGTCCTCTCGATCAGGTCTTTCCTTTGCTGCAAAGCTCTTTGGTTGCCGCTTAATATGGCATTGTTCTCCTCAATACGCCTGTTTCCGGCTCTGACGGCGCCTACGATCAGGATCACGATCGGTGAAATAAACATCATGGCAAAGAAGAAATAGAGAGCACCCTCGCTGGATGAGAAGATAAGTGCAAACAAATCGCATGCGAAGAAGCTTACTACTGCGAATATCAGATACTTCCAGTAGAATCTGAAGAACGAATACTGCCCGGCAGTCTGTCTTACCGGCCTTGCAATGGTTGCTTCGTTATCAGCGATCTCATGTTCAAGCCTCTCTATAGTTGTATACCTGGTCTTGAACTTTTCCGCAAAAGCGATGCTTTCTTCCAAAGTCATCTCGGGTTCGTCAGCGAACCTCTCGATCGGCGCACCGCACTTATTGCAGAAATCTGAATCAGTCGTCAATTCATTTCCACACTTGTTACAGAACATATTCTTAATCCTCCCTTAAAGAATTAGGATTATATTATCATCAATGTTTGACAAAAACATCAAAAATCGGATTTATATTTCCGATTTATTGTTTGCTGCGGAACACTATCGGAGTATAATCGCAGTTAGGAGAGAGCCTCAAAAAGCCCTCTAAGGCAGTTAATATCGTCTTTTCAGGCCCGGAAACGCCTAGTATAATAGTGTCATGAAAATTTGTGTTTTTATCGGCGACATGTACAGAGACTTTGCTATGGGTATCCTTAAGCAACTCGATTTCTATGCCCGCGAAAAGGGCTACCGGATCGATGTTTTCGGAATCTGTTCCATGCCTACAAAAAACCCTCTCCACGTCATCGGTTACAAGAGCATATTGTCCCTGCCGAATGTCCATGAATACGACGGTGTGATCTTATGCTACGACACGCTTATCCATGAAGGTGTAGCAAAAGATCTGGTAGAAGATCTTTTGGCCGATAACGATGCTCCGCCGGTCGTCTGCATAAGAGCAGAGATCTCCGGTTTTTATAATGTAGTTCCGGACAACAGAGCGTTGATGCACGATATCGCAAAGCACGTTATCGAGAAGTGTAAGTCAAATGATATCGGATTCGTAACGGGCAGAGATGACTTAGACGACTCAATTGAGAGAAGACTGGGATTCGAAGATGCCATGCGTGAAGCAGGCAAGAAGTTATCAGACAAGAAGATCTTCCACGGCAATTACTGGTCCGACCAGGGCCCTGAGATGGCTGATTTCTTCATCAAGAAGAACGGCAAGCTCCCTGAAGCGATAATCTGTTCGAATGACTACGAAGCGATCGCGCTCTGCAACGAGCTCCGCAAGAGAGGTTATACGGTACCACAGGATGTCATGATCAGCGGCGTTGATAATGCACAGGGTGCGGCAGATCATATTCCGTCCATAACCACGATCGAGATCTCCAACGCAGTCTTTGTGGATACCGCGATAGAGGTCCTTGAGGATGTTATCGCAGGCAAGAAGCCTGATCTGAATATCTACGTTCCGGGCACCCTGATCCTGCGCGAGAGTACGAATGACCTGTTTGTTGAAAGAGATATCTTCTCTGAACTTCTGGATCTTACCGCGACAATATCGATCAACACCGAGAACATGAGAGATTATGTTGTAATCGGTGATCTTTTCGAGGGCGCCCTCACAAAAGACTCAGGCAAGGAACTTACGCTCGAACAGTTCAAGACGATAGACAGCATGAAGTCCTGCTACATTTGCAGATACAGGGAAGAGAACCGCGAGCTTGTCGGATATTTTACCAACAGAGGTGACAATAAGGTCTGCAGCATCTCATATCCGAGTGACAGGGTATTCCCTGACGGATTCGAAGACGACAAGCACGGCATGAGAGTTCATTTCCCGCTTGCATATAAGAACGAGATCTACGGTTATCTCGTCGCGGTATTTAATACAGACATGCCGAACTTTATCAACTTCAAAGTCGAATATCTGCTTATGCAGGTAGCCGCGAACATGAATAAATTCGAGCTTTACGAGAAGCTCTTCGGTATCTCCGACGTCATGACGCTTTATATCACGGATCCTCTCACCGAGACGCTCAACAGGCGCGGATTCGAAAAGAAGATCTCCGAGAAATTCGATAAGGACGGCAAGATGATCAAAGAGATTGCCGTAGTCTCCATCGACATGGATGACTTAAAGATCATCAACGACACATACGGCCATAATGCCGGTGATGACGCGATCAAGGAGACTGCCCAGTGCATCGATAAATCACTTAACAAGGGTGAGTTCGTAGCAAGAATGGGCGGCGATGAATTCGAAGCAGTCCTTGTTATCTCGGAGCCCGGAAGAGTAGGAAAGTTTATCCGTAACGTACGCAACAACATAAGGCAGGTCAACCTGTCAGGCAAATATCCTTTCGAGCTCTCCGCGAGTATCGGAACGTGTGAGGTCCAGGACTGGCACGGCGTCGCCGAATCAATGAAGAAGGCTGACAAGGCGATGTATCTCGAGAAGAAAGCGAAGAAGAAGGGCAGAAGCTGAACTTAAAAGTGCATATTAAAACCCCCGTTCCAAGATCACAGGACACGGGGGTTTTGTTATGGAGCTGCTGCTGTTCTTAAGTGTATTGTCTGTAATGGGAGATGTCGTTATTCAGAAGATCCATAACGGTCTTTTTCTGTTCATCCGTCAGGTCTTCCATGTTGATCTCTTCATTAAAGTCGTTATAGAGTTTTATCGCGCCTTCGTCATCGCCCGATCTTTTTACCGCGACGAGCTTGAAGAACGCAAGGCTCCTCCTGATCCTCAGATAGTGGTTCATATCGACGGTGTCCTTTCTTGATGCATATGCCTTGATTATCCCTTCGCACCATCCGATGACTTCAAGTGCCTCGTCCTTTGCGCCGTACCAGCCGTAGTCCTGTGCGATCGTGTTAAGAAAGCTTGCGACCGCATCAAAGAGCAGGACCGAACTGTCAGCAATATCGTCCTTCATCTTCTCAAAGCCGCTCTCGAAAAAGGTAAGCTCCATGGCTATCTTCTCTGCGATCGCACCGGTCTTGATGCTCGGCAGCACATTGATATGAGCCCTTGCATTGTCGAAGTCCTTCATGTGGATGTAGATCCATGCGACCGCATAATGGGTAACCTCAACAAGATTCCTGTCATTGCAGTGACCGATGAGATAAGCGCCTTTCCTTATGGCATCCTTATAGATCTTATAGATCCTTTCCTGATCATCAGGGAAGCAGTTCTCGAGCACCGGATCTGCATACATGCTGAGGTTAGCGGTCTCTTTCGCATAATCCTTTATGATCTCAAAACACCCGGGATTAAGCGTCGTCTCAGTAGAGAGATATTCAGCAATGCGGAGGGCCTTTTGGGCTCTGCCTTCGTCGCTGTTCTTCATGCCGTTTACGGTCTCTTTGACTCTTGCGATTATCTCTTCATTCTCGGAAAGCGAATCGTATCCCAGAAGCGCGTCAGTGCTTACGCCGAGGATCTGCGCCAGAGGGATCAGCATCGATGTGTCGGGAAGCCCGTTTTCCGATTCCCACTTGCTTACAGCCTGCGGCGTGACGTTCAGGAGGTCAGCCAGTTCCTCCTGCGTAAAGCCCTTATTCTTTCTGAATGTCTTGATGTTGGTTCCAATCGTGTTTCCCATTTGCGTTGCTCCTTTTTCGAAAGTGCGCTGCATGCAACTATAAGCATATGGTATTTCTGTTCCTGCGGAATTTCAAACAACGGGCAGTTGAGGGGAACTCAACCAAAAAAGAAGGCTGCCTTGTGATAAGACAGCCTCCTTTGTTATGGGGCACTATGAAAACTAAGAATATTAACCGATTCCGCCGCCTGCTTCTACTGTGCAGACAACGACCTGGTTAACTGCATCGTAAGTGAGTGTGTAGTTAGCAAAGCGTGCTCTGTCAGAAGGTTCGATCTTCATCTCGGGCTCGGGTCCTAACCAGGATGCCTTGTAAACGTCGTTGCCGTCGGAGTCTGTTGTCTTGGCCCAGAAACCGTCATAAGCATATGTATCAAATAGTCTCAACACTGCTTCATTGTTCATTTAGCTAACCTTCCTTGTGTGTTATTTGAGATCTCACCTATAAGACGAATGAGACTCTCGCGTTTCACACATTTTTTCGAAAATTTCTCAAAAAAACTTTTAAACCAATTATACGCCACTCTGAAAAATGCCCTGAAAAGCCCTAAAAATAACATATTTGTCCTATTATCGGACTTGTTTACTTAATGCTCTTTTGCTAAAATTCTCGAACCGACAAAATAAGGAACAAATACAAAAGGTAAAATGACAGGTACTAAGGAAGACAGATCCTATATCAAGAAGCTCCTTCTGATCGCCATTCCGATGATGATCCAGAACGGCATCTCGAACTTCGTTAACCTTCTCGATAATCTCATGATCGGGAGGGTCGGTACCAATGCGCTCTCAGGCGTTGCTATCGCGAACCAGCTGATATTCGTCTTCTACCTTGTCATCTTCGGCGCCACTGCCGGTGTCGGCATATTCACTGCCCAGTTTAAGGGCAATGACGATACGGAGGGCATCCGTTATACATTCCGCTTTAAGATCGTATTCAACACGATCCTTTCAGCGGTATGCACCGTGATCCTTCTTATCTGGGCGCCCAATCTCATCAACCTTTTCCTTCTCGGTGAGGGCAATCCTGCCGATGCGGCTGAGACTCTTCAGATCGGTGTCGACTATATGCACGTTATCCTCATAAGCCTTATCCCGATCGGAATCACTCAGGCTTATGCCGGAACATTAAGAGACTTAGGCTCTACCAAGGTTCCGATGTTCGCTTCACTTGCAGCGATCCTCGTTAACCTTGCCGGCAACTGGCTTTTGATCTACGGACACTTCGGACTTCCTGCATTAGGTGCTGTCGGTGCCGCTATAGCAACGGTTATCTCAAGATTCGTAGAGCTCGGTATCCTCGTCATCTATACCGGAAAGAACTCCGGGCTCTTCCCGTTCATAAAGGGCGCATTCACGAACTTCACGGTGCCGAAGGAACTGGCACTGAAGTTCTTCTTAAAGGCGCTGCCCCTCATGGCTAACGAGACTTTATGGTCTTTGGGAATGACCACCGTCAACCAGTGTTATTCATACAGGAGCCTTGTATCGGTAGCTGCGATCAACATCGAATCCACCCTCTGGAATCTCATGGGCGTGGCGTTCCTTGCAATGGGTGAAGCCGTAGGCATCATGATGGGTCACATCCTTGGTGCGGGCGAACTCGAAGGCGCCAAGAAGAAGGCCTATGCAATGCGAAGATTCACAGTAGTATGCGGAATAGTTTTCGCAGCCATAATGGTCGGCCTTGCTCCTGTGTTCCCGCTGCTCTATAACACTACGGATTATATCCGTCACCTGGCATCGAACTTCATCCTGATCGCTGCCGTGATGATGCCGTTCTGCGCTTATACGCACGCTTCATACTTCATCATGAGATCAGGCGGCAACACGGTCATCACGGTCATCTTCGACAGCGTATATACATGGGTGCTCGTAGTTCCGCTGGCATATTATCTCAGCAGATATACAGGCATTTCGGTATCCTGGATGATAGCCATCGTACGCGGAATGGAAGTCGTTAAGTGCCTTATAGCTTACTTCTTCGTAAGGTCGGGCGTCTGGGTCAAGAATATCGTTAAATAAAAAGGCATCTCACCTTCTGGAGACGCCTTTTTTGCCCTTTTGGTTGTATTTCTGTTCCTCTTCATCAAGTCTGGCAAATACACCTGAGAGACTTCCCTTGGGATTTTTGCTTTCCCAGAGATTGAAGCTTTCTTCGAGATCTTTGATGCGTTCTTCATGCTTCCTGGCTGCTTCCTCGACAGAGATGTGATCATATCTTGCGATCTCTTCGTCAGTGAGTTTTCTTACGGGTTCTTTACCATCAGGGCCATCGCTGTCTTTGCTGATATCCTTTCCGTATGAGTAGCAGAAATGATTGCACTCGGCAGTGTTCAGCCGGTCATTTCTTGTGGAAAATTTGGCATAGGCTTTGTAGTAGCGTTTGTCGCCTTTGTTGTCACCGAAGCTGTTGGAATTTTCGAGAAGCGTTCCCAAGATCCAGCAGGATAAGCCAAAGCCAACACCGATGGCAAACAGGAGTGCAATTAAATCAATAATATATATGCCCATTTGATCACCCCTGTCTCTTCTTCATGAAGTTGAACGTATCTCTGTCCTGAGTAAGCTTTATGTTCTTGATTACTTTTACGACTTTTCTTATACCCGTCGTGAACAGTGCGATTATGCCTGCGATGAGAAAGGCTATCAGCTTTCCTCTGTTGCTGCTTGAACGTGAACTGCCCCCTGCCGCCA
>JAEFBA010000060.1 GCA_016292145.1 Saccharofermentans sp. | reverse complement strand
TTCTGAACAAGATCGCAAGATCTTTCAGAGACTGGGGAAGAGAGTGTGCATGCCCTTCAGGCAAGGATAATCTTTGCGGACACCGCTTTGACGGACAGTTCGGCGAACTGCCTGTAGGCTACGATCACAAGTATGTATATTCTCATTTCGGATATAATCTCAAAGCAACCGATATGCAGGCTGCGATAGGTTGTGCGCAGATAAAGAAGTTCCCTTCGTTTGTCGAGAGAAGAAAGCAAAACTTCAAGAGATTATATGAAGGCCTTAAGGGAACGGAAGGGATCATTCTTCCTGAAGCATGTGAGAACTCTGATCCGAGCTGGTTCGGTTTCCTCATCACATGCAAGAAAGGCATCGACCGTAAGAAGGTTGTTCCGTTCATTGAATCAAAGGGCGTTCAGACGAGAATGCTTTTCGCAGGCAACCTGACAAAGCATCCATGCTTCGATCAGATGCGTGCAGAGAAGAAGGGTTACCGCATTGTCGGCGACCTGACAAACACGGATTACATTATGGAGAATTCATTCTGGGTAGGTGTATATCCCGGAATGACAGATGAGATGATCGATTACATGGCGGAGACGATAAAGGAAGCGGTCAAATAAGATGAACAAGGTCAGTTTGCTCGATTGCACATTAAGAGACGGCGGATATCTGAACGATTGGAAGTTCGGCAAGAACACTATCGTCAATATCTTTGAGAGGCTCGTTGCCGCGAGAGTTGATTTTATCGAGCTTGGCTTCATAAACCAGAACAGGGAATATGATCCTGACCGTTCGATCTTTCCGGATGTAAAGTCTATGACCAGGACATACGGCGATCTCTATAAAGGTGATTCGATGACGGTCGGAATGATCGATTTCGGAACACTTGATATCAGCCGTGTCTGCCCTCAGTCAGAAAGCTGCATTGACGCCATAAGAGTTATCTTCAAGAAGCACAAGCGCAAAGAAGCAATGGAGTATGTAAGGCAGATAAAGGCTCTCGGATATAAGGTCTTTGCGCAGCTCGTATCGATCACGAGTTACGAGGATGAAGAGCTTTATGACCTTATTGATATGGCAAATGATATAAAGCCTTTTGCTGTTTCAATGGTCGATACTTATGGACTTTGTCACAGCGATACCCTGATGCATTACGCAGGCATCCTGGACAGCAGATTGGATCCTTCAATTGAGCTCGGTTATCATTCGCACAACAATTTCCAGTTGGGATATGCAAACTGCATCGAGCTTCTCTTAATGCAGACTGAAAGACCCGTTCTGGTTGACGGTACGATCTACGGAATGGGAAAGAGCGCAGGTAACTGTCCTCTGGAATTGCTTGCAATGTATCTTAACGAGAGAAGAGAAAAGAACTACAGTGTTTCCCAGATCCTGGAAGCCTGTGATTCACAGATAATCAATTTCCAGAAAGAGACACCCTGGGGTTATTCGATGTTCTACTTTATCGCTGCATCTAATGACTGCCATCCGAATTATGTCAGTTATCTCATGAAGAAGAGAACACTGTCGGTTATGCAGGTTAATAAGATCCTTGCACGTATACCTCTCGACAAGAAACTGATGTACGACGAATCAGTTATCGAGAAGCTCTACAGTGATTATCAGGAGATCGAAGTCGATGACAGCGCAGATCTCGAAAGACTGAAAAAGGAAACGGCGGGCAGGAAGCTTCTCGTTTTGGGTCCCGGTACAAGTGTTACTTCAGAAGCTGATAAGGTTAATGATTTTGTTGAACAAAATGCGCCGCTTGTCATATCGATCAATTACATTCCGTCAATGATAAAGCCGGATATATGCTTTGTTACCAACAAAAAGAGATTTGTACAGCTCTCTTCGGGCATTGCAAGAAATGCTGCCGGCATAAAGGTCATGGCTACTTCGAATGTAACCAGTTCTACTTATACGTTCGATTATACGATCAAGTATTCGAGCCTTCTTGACTACAATGCGCAGATCATCGACAACTCGTTCCTGATGCTTCTTAAAGTCCTTAAGAAGATTGGTGCGGAAGAAGTGTTTGTTGCAGGCTTTGATGGCTACGCGACAGATGACAGACCGAACTACATCAATCCTGATATGGAATATCAGTTTACTTCTGCTGAGGCTTCTGAACTCAATAAATATGTTATCGGTGAGCTCGAAAAACTCTCCGGCGAATTTAGGGTCAACTTCCTTACATCCTCCTACTACAACACGAAGGAAACGTGACGATGGGAAAATATAAGGCGGTTTTATTCGATCTTGACGGTACGATCCTTGATACTTCAGAAGGAATACTTCTGTCCATTAAGGAAACGGCTGAGATAATGGGTCTTAAAGAACTTGAACCGGAAGTGTTAAGGACATTCATAGGACCTCCCGTTGAATGGTCATTTGAGGATAAATACGGTATTCACGGAGATGATCTTAAGAAGGCTGCTTCGCTATTCAGAGAACGTTACAGCAAGATAAATCTCTGCCGTGCAAAGCCTTATGACGGAACATTCGATCTTTTCGCAAAGCTCAGAGACAGCGGAATAAGAACTGCCATTGCCACATATAAGAGGCAGAGTTATACGATGACGCTTCTTGAACATTTCGGTATCGATAAACAGGTCGATATCATCTACGGTTCTGATGACGAAGGCAAACTCAAAAAATCAGACATCATCGAACTTTGCATAAGGGATCTTGGAGTGAGAAAAGACGAAGTCCTCATGGTAGGTGATTCGAAGCACGATGCGACCGGTGCGGAAGCGCTGGGAGTGGATTTTGCGGGCGTATCCTTCGGATTCGGATTTGGAGTCCAAGATGATATCATTGAATATAAGCATGTGATCTATGTTGATAAAGTCATTGATCTGTATGACTTTGTCACGGATCAGAAGGAGAAGTAAATGGAGATCAAGATTGCTCACCTGATTGCAGACTTTTTGGTTGAGAAGGGCGTTAAGCATGTCTTTACCGTTACGGGCGGCGGCGCTATGCATTTAAATGATGCGCTGGGACATAAGGAAGGCCTCACTTCGATCTATAACCACCATGAGCAGGGATCTGCAATTGCAGCTGAAGGTTATGCGCGTCTCACGGGTAAGATTGCAGTATGCTGTGTTACTTCCGGCCCAGGCGGCACTAACGCGATCACAGGCGTTATGGGAGGATATCTTGATTCGATCCCGATGTTCGTACTTTCCGGCCAGGTAAAAAGAGAGACAACTTTGTGGTCGACCGACGTGCCTCTGCGCCAGCTTGGTGACCAGGAATTTCCTATAATCGGTTCCGTTCAGAACATGACCAAATATGCCGTTATGGTAACCGAGCCAAATGATATCCTTTATCATCTGGAGAAGGCATGGTTCCTTGCAAACAACGGCCGCAAAGGACCTGTATGGCTTGACATACCTCTTGATGTTCAGGCTGCAAAAGTAGACAGGGACACACTCCGCCGCTTTGAAGGAAGCGAAGAAGAAAAAGCTCTCCAGGGAAAAGAGAATCCGGCTTACAGCGAAGATCAGACCAAGGCTATCCTCGATAAACTCTATAACGCAAAGCGCCCTGTTATCCTTGCAGGTACAGGCATCAATGTCGCAGGCGCCAAGAGTGAATTCCTTAAGGCTGTAAAGAAACTTCAGATCCCGGTCGTAACTGCATGGAATGCTCATGATCTTATGGCGGATGATAATCCGTATTATTGCGGAAGACCTGGAACGGTCGGAACAAGAGGCGGAAACTTCGTTGTCCAGAATGCAGATGTTCTCTTTGTCATCGGATGCAGAATGAACATTCGAATGATAAGTTACAACTACAAGGAATGGGCTAAGGAAGCATATAAGATCGTAGTCGATATCGACGAGCCTGAACTTAACAAGCCGACTGTTAAAGTTGACATGAAGGTTCATGCGGATCTTACTGATGTCATAAAGTCCATTAATGCTTCTTCATATGAAGCTAATCCGGTCCATGAAGCATGGGTCAAATGGGGAAGAGATATTGATGCTAAATATCCTGCCTGTCTGCCTTCTTATGATGACATCAAGAGCCCTGTAAATCCTTATGTATTCATCGACAGATTCAGTAATGTTCTATCAGATGATGAGAAGGTTATCTGCGGAAACGGGTCTGCATGTGTCGTAACCTTTCAGGGCTTCCATATCAGGAACAACCAGAGGCTCTTTACCAATTCCGGCTGTGCTGCAATGGGTTATGGTTTCCCTGCAGCTCTCGGTGCCTGTGTGGCAGAGGAAGGAAAGAGAGTGATCTGCATTGACGGCGACGGCTCATTCCAGATGAATATACAGGAGCTTCAGACTGTTGTTTATAACAAGCTTAACCTGAAGATCTTCATCATGAACAACAACGGATATCATTCGATCAGGCAGACACAGACAAACCTGTTTACTCCGCCTCTGGTAGGCGTATGTGACGGTAACGGTCTGAGTTTCCCTGATCTTGAGAAGATTGCGGCAGCTTACGGTATCAGATTTGTAAGGATCAGCGATTCATCCGAGATAGAAGAGAAAACCATTGAAGCTTTAAGCGGCAACGGCCCTGTTCTTTGCGAGGTCGTATTGTCAGACAAGCAGAATTTCTCACCTAAGCTCTCGTCAAAGGTCCTTCCTGACGGCAAGATTGTATCTCCTCCGATCGACGATATGTTCCCGTTCCTCGACCGAGAAGAATTCGATGCTGTTAAAGAATCAGTTCCGAATAAATGAGGTAATCATCCATGAAGAAAATCAGCGTAATGATCCCATGCTACAACGAGACGGAAAATGTTATTCCGATCAGTGAAGCTGTAGTCGATGTCCTCGAAAACCAGCTCAGCGAATATGATTACGAGTTGGTCTTTATCGATAATGCATCCACGGATGGAACGAGAGATAAGCTCCGTCAGATCTGTGCGGCAAACAAGAAGATCAAGGCCATTTTCAATGTCACCAACTTCGGCCAGTTCAATTCACCGTTCCACGGTATGTGCCAGTGCACGGGTGATTGTGTAGTTACTATGTGCTGTGACTTCCAAGATCCTGTCGAGATGATCCCGACATTTGTTAAGAAATGGGAAGAAGGTCACAGGATCGTCAGCGCTGTAAAGTCTACAAGTAAAGAGAACGGATTTATCCGTTTCTTAAGAACTGTTTATTACCGTATGATCCGCAAAATGTCCACTGTAAAGATGATCGAACATTTCACGGGTTTTGGTCTGTATGATAAGACTTTCATTTCGCTGCTCCGCGAACTTGATGATCCGATCCCGTTCGTAAGAGGAATCGTTGCTGAATACGGCGCAGGATTTAACATGATCCAGGTCGAGTATGAACAGCCCAAGAGAAGAGCAGGCAAGACACATAATAACTTCTATACGCTTTACGACGCAGCAATGCTGTCAATCACATCCTATACTAAGATCGCATTAAGACTTGCTACTTTCTTCGGTTTGTTCTGCTCCTTTGTAAGCATCGTAATCGCGTTGGTATATCTTGTCATGAAGCTCGTTGACTGGTATGGCTTTGAAGCAGGATCTGCTCCTGTCGTCATCGGTGTATTCCTTCTTGGCGGTCTGCAGATATTTTTCATAGGACTTGTAGGCGAATATATCCTTAATATCAACACACGTGTAATTCACCGTCCGCTGGTAGTGGAAGAAGAACGAATTAATTTTGAGGATGCCGGAGAAAGGAATTAAGCATTATGAATTGTTTGATTTGTGGATCTAATAACATTTCAAGTACTGATACTATTGTGTCTGATTTTGTTATGGCCAGAATTGCTCCAAATGAAAAAGAAAACTATAAAACAAAACTGTGCTTTTGCAAGGAGTGTTCATTTGCGTTCTATGAATATAGGATCAATTCTGAAGAAGAGCAGGCCCTTTATAGAAATTATCGAGATTCGGAATATCAAAAAACCAGGGAAAAATCTGAGTGCTGGTATACTGAAAAAATCAACAACCTCTTGAATAATGATTCAACAAGTATAAATGAGCAAAAAAGAGTCATCCGCAAGATTCTAAACGATAACGGGATAACGAACATCAAGAGTGCTTTGGATTATGGAGGAAATGAAGGAAAGACGTTTTTTGATGAGATCGGAACTGAGAACAAATATGTTTTCGATATTTCCGGAGTTCCTACTGTAAAAGGCGTTGAGAACATTTCGGATTTTACAAAACTATCGGATTATAAATTCGATTTTATTATGTGTAATATGTTGTTTGAGCATCTTGCAGATCCAATGTCATTAATGGGCACATTAAAAGATATCGGTGATGATAACACAATCTATTACATTGAGGTTCCTAGTGAGAATCCGTTTGTTAGCGGAAATAAGCATTCAATTTCCAAGAATCTTAAACTGGTTTTTAATCCGCATTTTAATTTTTTCAAGCTTGTAAAGTATTATTTTAAGAAGCGTAAAGATCCATTTATGACGATGCATGAACATATCAATTTTTATACTGCTGATTCGATGAAAAAGATGATTGATTTGAGTGGCTTTACCTGCATCGATATTCAGGAAAACGAAGAAGATACCGCTATTGGCAGACAAACGGTATTGTCTGCATTATTTAAAAAGTCCGTAGGTATGTGATTATGTGTATTTCGAGGTTGTCTGTATGCGAGTAGTGATCACAGGTCCCACAGGAGCTATCGGGCATGCATTGATCGAGCAGTGCATCAAGAACGGGGATGAAGTCCTGGCAATTTGCAGGAAAGGTTCTTCACGCATTGCTACGCTTCCTCAGGACAGCAAAGTGTCAGTGCTGGAATTAAGCCTTAGTGATTACGAAGAGTACATAAAAGAAGCTGATGCGCCTGATGTTCCTTACGATGTTTTCTATCATTTTGCATGGAGCGGAACAACTGGAGCTTCAAGAAATGATACAGATCTTCAGAGTCGGAATGTACAGTGTGCTTTAGCTGCTGTAAAGCTGGCATCGTTCTTAGGATGCAAGACTTATATCGGTGCGGGTTCACAGGCTGAATACGGCAGAGTAGAGGGCTCTCTTAAGCCGGATACTCCCACATTCCCCGAGAACGGATACGGTATTGCAAAGCTTTGTGCAGGGCAGCTTACAAGGATCCTTTGTTCCCAACTCGGAATAAAGCATATTTGGACGCGCATATTAAGCGTATACGGCCCATATGACGGCGAGAACTCCATGGTTATCTCATCTCTTCGAAAGATGATCAGAGGCGAAGAAACTCGTTTTACAAAGGGCGAACAGGAATGGGATTATCTTTACAGCGCTGATGCCGCAAAAGCGATGTATCTGATTGCTCAAAAAGGCATAGGCGACAAGATATATGTTATAGGTAGCGGAACGACAAGAAAACTTATGGACTACATCTACGTAATGGATAAGAAGGTAAATCCTCCTGTCCATCCTGTTCTTGGTGCAGTTCCGTATGCTGATAAGCAGGTCATGTATTTATGTGCTGATATAGATGAACTTACAAAAGATACCGGCTTTGTTCCGACTGTTGAGTTCGAAGAAGGAATTGAAAAAACGATTCAATATGTGAGGGATACTAATAATGATTAACGAATTCTACCGCGGCAAAAAGGTCCTTATCACCGGCCATACAGGCTTTAAGGGTACATGGATGTGCAGTGTTCTGCTCAACCTTGGTGCTGATATTTACGGCTACGCATTGAATCCGCCGACAGATCCGAGCCTTTTTGAGATAAGCAAAATGGCTGAAAGGATCCATTCTTATGAAGGTGATGTAAGAGATCTTGAGCATCTGAAGCAGGTGTTCACGGAAGTTCAGCCTGAGATCGTAATCCACATGGCAGCCCAGCCCCTGGTGCGTGAGTCCTACAAGGATCCGGTATATACCTATGATGTCAATGTCATGGGTACGGTTAACGTTCTTGAGTGCGTACGCATAACAGATTCAGTCAAGTCGTTTGTAAACGTTACGACTGATAAGGTTTACCGTAATTTTGAGTGGGAGAGAGGATATAAGGAAGATGATGTCCTTGACGGCTTCGATCCGTATTCCAATTCCAAATCCTGTTCTGAATTAGTCACGAGCTGCTATAAGAATTCTTTCTTCGGCGGAGAGACAGGAATCATGAAGGACGGAAGAAAAGTTGCCATATCGACTTGCCGTGCAGGTAATGTGTTGGGCGGCGGCGATTTTGCAACTGACAGGATAATCCCTGACTGCATCCGTGCCGTTCAAAAGGGTGAACAGATAATCGTCAGAAATCCGTATTCGACGCGTCCCTATCAGCATGTGTTGGAGCCTGTAGTAAGTTATCTCACAGTTGCCGCTGAACAGTACAACGATATAACAAAAGCCGACAGCTATAACATCGGTCCTGATGACGGTGACTGCGTTACCACGGGAGCACTCGTAGACCTTTTCTGCAGCAAGTGGAATGAAGCTGCAAAAGCAAACGGCCTTAATGAAGCCTCCTGGGTTAATAAATCTGACGGCGGCCCGCACGAGGCCGGATTCCTTAAACTCGACAGTTCTAAGATATATGCAGAACTCAATATCCATAACAGATGGCATATCGATACAGAGATGGATAAGATCGTCGAATGGACTGTGGAATATCTAAAGGGCGGAGATACATCGAAAGTTATTGATGAACAGATCCGCCAGTATCTGGAGTGGAAACCGCAGTGAAGAAGCTCATCGAAAAGATCTTAGGGATACTCCATATCAAGCTCTCGGATGCAAAAGTTGAGGGGCTTACCCAGTTTGTCAAATTCGGACTTATAGGTGTCACCAATACTCTTATAAGTTACGGCATTTACATGCTCGTTATATGGCTCATGAAGCCTGTTAATTTCGCATATGACTACATTGTCGGAAGTGTCCTCGGATTTATCATCAGCGTTTTGTGGTCCTTTTACTGGAACAACAAACTGGTATTTACGGAAGGTTCCGAGAAGAGAAATATCCTTAAGAGTCTTCTTAAGACATACCTGTCTTATGCGGCTACGGGAATCGTGTTATCCAATATCCTGTTGTATGTTTTCGTGGACCTGATGGGTATCCCCAAGGCTGTAGCACCGATCCTGGGATTGCTCATTACAGTTCCTTTGAACTTTATACTGAATAAATACTGGGCATTCCGCAAGGAGAAGAAAAAGACAGAAAAGCCCGAAGAACATGAAGGAAGCGGGGAGCAAGCATGAAGATCAAGACCAAACACCTGTCCTATGACGAAGTAATGAATCTCCCTTCGTGGGAGCACAAGAAGCCGAAGAAGCCTTCGAAGCTCCTTGCGTTTGTAGCTCGAACAGGCCTTAAAGGCGAGCTTAAGAAGGTAGGATTTACCTGCAGGAAGATTGGCATGGAGAAGGCAGGTGACGGCCCGTGGATGATCCTTATGAACCATTGCAGCTTCACGGATCTTGCTATTGCTTTTGAGGTGCTTAAGGGAAGGCCTTTCAGCATTGTCTGCACATCAGATGCGCTTGTCGGCAAAGAGGGTCTGATGAGATCTTTGGGGTGCATTCCGACAAGAAAGTTTGTATCCGACATGTCCCTTATCACAGACATGGATTATGCGCTGAGTGTTAACAAGGCAAGCGTTCTTATGTATCCCGAAGCGGGTTATTCACTGGACGGAACAGGAACAAGGATCCCCAGAAGAATGGGCGTGCTCTTGAAGAAGCTTAAATACCCCGTTGTCATGATCACTACTTACGGCGCATTTACGAGGGATCCTCTTTATAACAATCTACAGAAGAGAGACGTTAAAGTATCCTGTGAGATGAAGTGTCTTTTCACACCTGAAGAACTTGCCAATACTAAGGTAAGACAGATCGATGAGGTTCTTGATGAAGCGTTCACCTTCGATTATTTCAAGTGGCAGCAGGACAACAAGATCGAGATAGACGAGCCCTTCAGAGCAGACGGTCTTAACAGGATCCTCTATAAGTGCCCGCACTGCATGACCGAAGGTGAGACAGAAGGCTCCGGCATCACATTAAAGTGCAAGAAGTGCGGAGCCACATATGAGCTCGATACTTTGGGAAGACTTAAAGGCGTTAATGTCGAACCGAAGTTTACTCATGTGCCTGACTGGTTCTCATGGGAGCGCGAGCAGTTTAAGGAAGAACTTGAGAACGGGACATATAAGCTTGATGTTCCATGCGACATAGCGATACTTAAAGATTCCAAGGCTCTTTACATGGTCGGAACGGGAACTCTCCATCACGATGCGAACGGCTTTGTTCTGGACGGCTGTGACGGCAAGCTCCATTATGAACAGTCTCCCAATGCTTCCTACAGCGTTAACTCCGATTATTTCTGGTATGAGATAGGCGATATCGTATCGATCGGTACTAATGATTGTCTGTATTTCTGCTTCCCAAAGGAAGGCGATATCGTAGCAAAGACCAGGATCGCTGCAGAAGAACTATATAAGCTTTCCAAAGGAAAAGGATCTTCGGAGAAGGACTGACAGATGATCAACTGGATAATGAAGAAATCCGGAGAGATAGCGCTTAAGACCGATGTCGGCAAGCTGGATCTTGCGCGCCTTCCCAAAGAAGTAACCGAGATAAAAGACGTCAGCTATATCGACGATAACGATCCTGCTCATAAGATGGATATCTATCTGCGTAAGGATGGCTCGAAAAAGCCTATCCTCATCGATATCCACGGAGGCGGTTTTATTTCCGAAGACAAAGCGATGAACAGGCTCTTTGGAAATTACATGGCAAAGCTCGGATTTGCAGTTTTCGAACTTAACGTCAGGCTGGCATATCCCGAGTGGACAGTTTTCGATCAGATCGAAGATATCGATAAAGGCGTCAGATTTGCGTTAGAACACGCAGGAGAGTATGAAGGGGATACGGACATGATTTATATCGCCGGACACTCCTCAGGCGGCGTTCTGGCGTTTACAGAGTGTATGCTAAGCGAATCTGCTGAGATGAGAGCTGATTTTGGCCTTCAGGAGCGCAGTTACAGATACAAAGGCCTCATTACCGATTGCGGACTTATGCATTTCTATAAGAGTAGCATAGCTTATTGGGGAATGCGTAAGATGATCTTCCCCAAGGGGTATAAGCAGGATAAAAGATATAAGTATCTGACAGCAGAGAATAACGAGTACATAAAGAGAATCCCAAGGGCAGCGCTTCTTACGAATTCAAAGGATGTCCTGAAGAAGATGACTTATTACTTTGACCGTGTGCTCATGGAAAAAGATGTTGAACACAGGCTTTTCGAATACGGCAAAGACGGACATACAGGCATAATATTCAAGCCGTATACGGAAACTAATCAGGCAGTATTAAAAGCGGTAATAGAATACCTTCTTGATCAGTGAATTACTCGTACTTATCAGTGAAGGAGTCATCTTCGGCATCGAAGGAGTCGTCTTCGTCGTCGAAAGAGTCGTATTCGTCATCGAAACGATCATCTTTAATACTTCCGGGATCGTCCATCTTCTTTGACTTTATGTGATTTATAAGTTTATTTACGTATTCTTTTATGAAGAATATGTAGAAGCAGACTATACCAGCACCGCAACAGATCTCACAGGTTATCAGTGTTCCTAATGAATTCATATCACCGGCCATAATCTCCGGAACCAGATATATAGCTCCGTAAACCATGACGAATCCCAGAAATATTATGAATATGCCGAAAATCACGGGTTTTGATATATATTCGAATAATTCGTAACGTCTGTTGTCCAGCCAGGCGAAGGCAATGATTCCGAAGACTATTATCCATCCGATCCAATACCAGAACATCCAGTTAATATCACCTTGATAGATCTGATAGCCGAGGAAAAACAGACCCATGAGTATGCTGAAGATAAATATACCGAAGGTACACCAGTATGAAAAACTGAAAGAACGTTTCCTGTATCCTTGCCAATAAGCCGGTTTGTCAGCTAGTTCCTGCTTATCCAGATTATAGCGCAGTATATGCAGAAAATAATTGCATGCTTCATCTTCTGTCTCGAAACGCTGAGCATTGACCTTTGTGCCTTTGTCTCCGTAAAAGACTTCCCAGAAGCCGGGTTTGCGTTTGACCAGATTATAGCGTCCGTCAAATGCACCACGGCTGTCAGTACTGATGTTGATGTTATTAGGATCGATACCCAGAGATTCGATCTCTTGTAAGAGTTTATTCAGTTTCATAAAATTCCCATTCCCCTTAATGGTTTTATGGTAGCACATATTCCTGCTTTTGAACTCCGTAAGAAGCGCTAAAAATTTGAGGCATTACTTGTGTTAGAATGACGATAAATAACTGATGCTGAGAGGAACGAAGATGGTAATCCTGATAACCGGAGCTTCCCATACCGGAAAGACCGTACTGGCCCAGAAGCTTTTAGAGAAACATCACTATCCGTACATATCGATCGACCATCTGAAGATGGGCCTCATAAGAAGCAGAAATACTGATCTCACACCTGAGGACGATGACGAGCTTACGGACTATCTGTGGCCCATAGCAAGGGAGATGGTAAAGACAGCTGTTGAGAATGATCAGAATCTTATTGTCGAAGGCTGCTATATTCCTTTCGACTGGCGTAAGGATCTTGATGAAGAGTATCTCAAGAATATCAGGTTTATCTGTCTTGCGCTGACAGAAGAATACATCGATTCAAATTTCGAGGTCATAAAAGATCACGCCTCAGATGTTGAGAAGAGATTGGATGAAACATATTTAACTCCCGAATGGATAAAGGCAGAGAATCTGAAATATATCAATGGTTTTGAATCTGCAGGTGAGAAGGTCATCCTGATAGATAAAGACTATTCTTCCGTAATCGATAAGTTGTCCCATTAACGGGGCAGCACTTGTGTTAGTATTATCCAATCAAGTCGGGAACAGGGATTAATTCTTACCGGAGGAACAGGATGGATAACAGGATAATCGATTTTCTTATCAGAGCCAAGAAGGCTACATATGCAGGGAAGGGTGCAGAGACGGCTTCTTCGAGGCCGGAGTCACATGATCTTATCTACCGTGAAGATGACCTGATGTATTACGATACCTACTTAGGCGGCAATAAGTTTGCCGGAGAAGAAGCGTTGTGGATATCGGATAAACCTTACTGGAGCATGAATTACGTTGGCAGGGTGACGGGAGATAACTTCAGCGGTGATTTCCTTAAGGAAGCATTGCTTAATGTCCCTGCCGATAAGCCTTACAGAGGACCTGATTCATATACGAATGGTGATTATACTTTTAAGTGTGATGTCACCGGCTCTTTTGAATGGTTTCAGGGTTATGAGACTATAAGCTTTAAGGGAAATATGATTTATGAGTGCTATTTCCATGGCGGAATCATAGAATAAGCGTATAATGGTCGGAAATTCATTTTAGGGGAAGATAGAATGTTAAAGAATCTGAAAAAGCTTTTAAGCTACTATAAGCCTTATATGGGAACATTCCTTCTGGATATGTTCTTTGCTGTTGTGGCTTCAGCTATAGCGCTCGTTGTTCCTCTTATAGTCCGTTACATTACTTCAGAGGTGATCTATCTTGAAGAAGGTGCAAAGGAGAGGATAATCCAGTTAGGAATCCTCCTTATCGTTCTTGTTGTGATCCAGTTCTTATCCAACTTCTACATAACCAATATCGGTCATGTTATGGGTGCAAAGATGGAATATAACATGCGTGCCGAGATCTTCGAGCATTACCAGAAACTGTCCTTCTCGTTCTTCGACGACCAGAAGGTAGGACAGCTCATGAGCAGGATCACTAACGATCTGTTTGACATAACCGAGCTCCTGCATCACGGGCCTGAGAATATCGTAATTTCTCTCATCAAGATCATCGGCGCATTTATCATACTGTTCGGCATAAGCAAATATCTGACGGCTGCATCGTTTGTTATTCTGCCGTTCATGTTTATCTATGTCTTCTTCCTTAACAAGAAGATGCGAAAGACCTTCAAAGAGAACAGAAAAAAGGTGGCAGATATCAACTCGAGGACTGAAGACAATCTTTCAGGTATCAGAGTTGTTAAGTCATTTGCGAATGAAGAGATCGAGATGGCAAAGTTCAAGGAGGGCAATGATGCTTTCTTGAAGACCAAGAAGAAAAGCTATCTCTATCTTGGCCTGTTCCAGTCTGGAATGACGGCTTTTATCCTTTTGGTAAATATCGTCGTCATCATTACCGGTGCTGTTCTGATTTCTGACGGTCTGGTTAAGATCCCTGATTTTATTGCGTTCCTTTTGTATATCAATACATTCACGGAGCCTATCAGAGTCATCGTTGATTTCACGGAACAGTTCCAGAACGGTTATACGGGTTTTGAGAGATTTACCGAGATCCTTAACATTGAACCTGATATCAAGGACAAGGAAGGCGCTGTAGATCTGACTGACGTAAAGGGCGACATATTATTTGACGATGTATCGTTCAAATATAAAGACGGTGCCCACAGAGTTCTGCGCCACATAAATCTTGATATCGAAGCTGGTTCTTATGTGGCTCTGGTCGGTTCATCAGGAGGCGGCAAGACAACGCTCTGCAGCCTTATCCCGAGATTCTATGATGTTACTAACGGCTCCATTAAGATCGACGGGAAAGACATCCGCGACATTAAGCTTAAGAGCCTGAGAGACCACATTGGGATCGTGCAGCAGGATGTATATCTTTTCGCGGGCACGGTTATAGAGAATATCAGTTACGGCAAGCCCGGTTCAACACGCGAAGAGATAATCGAAGCAGCCAAGCTTGCGAATGCTCACGACTTCATAATGGAGCTTCCTAACGGTTACGATACTGATATCGGACAGCGCGGAATCAAGCTCTCGGGCGGCCAGAAGCAGAGGCTCTCGATCGCGAGAGTGTTCTTAAAGAACCCGCCGATCCTTATCTTCGATGAAGCAACAAGTGCTTTGGATAACGAGAGCGAGAATATCGTAAAGGAATCTTTGGAGAAGCTCGCGAAAAACAGGACTACCATCGTAATCGCACACCGCTTGTCTACAGTAAGAAATGCAGAGCGCATTCTTGTTCTTACCGAGAACGGAATTGAAGAGAGCGGCACCCATGATGAACTCATGGCTAAGAACGGAATCTATGCAGGACTTTATAAGTGGAACGCGTGAGGTATAAGTATGGATAACTTTGCAGACGAGAGAGACTATAAGCTGTTAGATCAGGATAAGTATACATTCTCGGTAATGTCGAGGATCATCAGAGGCGAATTGGAACTTTGCCTTACTGATCACGAGAAGCTCATTATCTGTTTTAGCGGCCAACCGTATCCGGTATGGATATGGACTCCTGACGGAGCTTCTGAAGCTGATATGGAGCGCGCATATCAGATCGCCAAAGAGAATTCATTTACGGATGGCGAACACCATTTCAACATTAAGTATGAACTTGCAGAATACTTCATTAAGAGAGCTGCAGAAGAAGGTCTGGAACTTAAGATAACGACAAACCTTTTTGCTTACGATTGTCCTTCTCCGGTCGCTCCGTCATCTGTCATAGACGGTGAACTGCACCTATGTACGGATGAAGATGCTGATGTGATGATCGAGTTTTTCGACATGTTCCACACAGAGCTCAATATCGATCAGGAGAGCAGGGAACAGTACAAGCTCTATGTTGAAGACGGAATAAAGACAGGCTCTTTGTATACATGGAAAAATGGTGAAGGCAAGATCGTCGCAAGCTGCAACTGGCATCCTGTTCAGGCGATGGCTTCAATAGGCCTGGTATATACGCTCAAGGAATATAGGAGGAAGCACTATGCTGAGCATCTTGTTTATCAGGTAACAAAGATCGTACAGGATTCCGGCTACCTTCCTATGCTCTATACGGATGCTGACTATGTTGCTTCGAATAAATGCTATGAGAAGATCGGCTACATACTCAAAGGAAAGCTTTGCACTATTGGGTGATTATATGAGTTTTAAATACTGCTTGTTTGATTTGGACGGAACACTCACAGATCCCGCTGTCGGAATTACCAATTCCGTTATGCATGCGCTTGGGAAGTATGATATCCACGTAGCGGACAGGTCTGAACTCTATCCTTTTATTGGTCCGCCGTTGGATTATTCATTCAAGACGTTCTACGGATTTTCTGACGAACAGGCTGTTCAGGCGATCAAGTATTACAGGGAATATTTCAGCGTTACGGGACTGTTTGAGAACAAGGTCTACGACGGCATTCCGGAGATGCTTGAGGCATTGAAAGATAAGGGTGTCACAATCGCACTCGCTACTTCCAAGCCGTATGAGTTTTCTGTAAGG
>JAEFBA010000059.1 GCA_016292145.1 Saccharofermentans sp. | reverse complement strand
CCAAGGACGGTAAGAACTACATGCAGCCTGCTGAGCAGCCTGCTGAGTTCCTCGCTGGTCTCGCAGCTCCTCTTAAGAAGTGCTTCGAAGCTTACGGTGCAGGCAACTATGCTGACATGGTAGGTTCAAAGTATGTCGTTACAGAAACAGCACTTCCTTGGTATCCTCTCTGGTCATGGTCTAATGGCGTAAGCACAGACACTAAGGGCGGTACAGCTTGGAAGAAGATGGGCGAAGTTAAGCATAAGTGGCTCCCTGCTATCGTTATCTCCAAGGACTTCGAGGCAGATTGGGCAGCTTACATGGATGCATACAACGGATGCAATCCTCAGGACTTCCTTACTGAAGCTCAGGCAGAGGTTGACGCTAGACTTAAGACAGCTCAGTCTCACGGCTGGAAGCCTGCTTCTTAATCACCATAATTAAGAGTTGATTAACTAGACGATTGTGGTGGCAACCATGGACAAAACTGCTGTGGTTGCCACCATTCTTAATGGGAGTTGCTTAGCATGGAAAACACGACCACAACATCGACAAAAAAGGTTGTAGAAGCCGATGTTAAAAAACCAAGACTGACTGCAGCTGAATTCGCTAAAGAATTCAAAAGACAGTGGGTTCTTGTTGCTATCAGCGTCGCTTATGTGATCTATGGCATTATTTTCTACTATCTGCCTCTTGTAGGCTGGATCATGGCTTTCCAGAACTTCGTATATGCCGACGGTCTTACGGGTTCAAAGTGGGTAGGCCTTGATAAATTCAGATTCCTTTTCAGCGATAAAACGTTCCTCATGGTAATAAGAAATACCTTTGCAATGGGCGTGCTCAATCTCGTTTTCAGCACGGTTTTTGCAATCGGATTTGCTATTCTCCTGAATGAGGTAAGGACAAGATGGTTTAAGAAGACCATTCAGACCATCTCTTACATGCCTCACTTCCTTTCGTGGATCATCGTTGTTGCTATCGTTCACGATGCTCTCACATCAACAGGCGTTATCAATGAGATCCTTATGTCTCTTAAGATCGTTGAAAAACCATATCCGTTCCTACAGATAGAAGGCTGGTTCTGGCCTATTGTTACATTCAGCCATCTTTGGAAAGAGACAGGCTGGAATGCAATTATTTATCTCGCAGCTATCACCTCGATCGATCCTTGCCTCTATGAGTCAGCTTCAATCGACGGTGCCGGACGTTTCCAGAAGATCAGGTATGTAACCCTTCCCGGAATCCGTCCTACTATAATGATCCTTCTCTTGATGAACTTGGGTAACGTTCTCAATGCCGGATTCGAGATCCAGTACTTGCTCGGTAATGACCTTGTACGTGACGTATCAAGAACTATCGACATCTACATCCTCGACTGGGCACTTGACGGAAGAAACATGGACTACTCTCTCGGTACCGCTGCAGGTATCTTTAAGACTCTCGTAGCCATGACCTTCATCGTCGTATCCAACTACATCGCCAAGAAGAGGGGCGATGAGCGTCTATTCTAAAGGAAAGGGGGAAATAATCATGTCAGAAGAAGTTCATGAAATACGAGTCCATCGTAGAAGGAAAATGGCTGCTGAAGATATTGTCTTTTATATCTTCAATACCACATTCCTTATCTTGTTCGCGGTTGTAACCCTTTATCCGGTTCTTAACACACTCGCGGTATCATTTAACGAAGGTAACGATGCCGTAAGAGGCGGAATCCACCTTTGGCCCCGTATCTTCTCAACGAAGAACTACGAAGAGATCATTTTCAACAGACCCGGTATCCGTCAGGGCTTATGGATCACTATTGCAAGAACAGTGCTCGGCACATTCACATCACTTGCTGCCAATGCATTGCTTTCCTTCATCCTGAGCCGTAAGAAGTTCCTGTTCAAGTCAGGTCTTTCCCTGTTCTGGATCATCACGATGTATGCATCCGCAGGTCTGATCCCGGGATTGATCCTTTTCAGATATCTCCACCTTACATCCAGCTTCTGGGTATATATCATCCCCGGTATGGTAAGTGCTTTTAACGTAATGGTTATGAGAACTTACATGGCAGGTATCCCTGATTCACTGGAAGAAGCTGCACAGCTCGAAGGTGCCGGATATATGACAGTCTTCGTTAAGATCATCACACCTCTGTGTATGCCGGTTTATGCAACTATCGCACTTTTCCAGGCTGTATATCACTGGAACTCATGGTTCGACGCAATGCTGTACAACAGATTCGACCCTCAGTACACGACATTGCAGTACGAGCTCAGAAAGTTGCTCGACTCCGTATCGGCAAATACAGGCGGTAAGCAGGCAGGTACAAGTGCTACAGCAGCATCTGTAGCAACGATCGTTCCTACTACGGTAAGAGCTGCCGCTACTATTGCGACAATGGCACCTATCCTTGCCCTCTATCCGTTCCTGCAGAGATACTTCGTTACAGGTCTTACGATCGGCGGCGTTAAGGAATAATAACTTAACAGACAACGTTTAATTATCCGGGCTGCTTCTTCAGAGAGGCAGCCCGTTTTTTAAAAGTAAAAGATATTACTAAAAATATGATGTAAAATAAGTGAGCTGTTTTTCGAAGCAGCTTAAAGAGAACAGGTAGTGACAGCAAGATGAACATTCTTAAACCCGACAGCCCGGTAATGGACTTCTTAAGAACGGTTACGAATCTCGTGATCGTCAATATCCTTTATATTATCTGCAGCATTCCGATAATCACTTTCGGAGCCGCTTATTCGGCTAAATACTATGTTGCAATGAAGGTGATAAGAGGTGAGGGCACGGGTGTAGTCATTCCTTTCTTTAAGGCATTCAAGCGCAATTTCAAGCAGGCGACCGGAGTATGGATCGTAATGCTCGTCGCGATCTTCCTGATAATCTTTGACTGGCGCTGGATCACTTATAACGGGTGGTCTAATACGGAGTTCGTCTATAAGTTCTTTGTCATCTTCTTCAGCTTTGCAGTATTGCTCATGACAATGGCGATCTTCCCGACGATCGCAAGATATGACATGAAGACTTCCGAACTTTTCAAAGCGGCATTTATCTTTATCATCATCAAGTTTATCCCGCTGGTCTTAATCACTCTCCTTATCGTCGCATCATTTATCGCCTGCCTTTGGTACGCACAGTGGTTCCCGCTGGTATATGTTTTCACATCAACAACGATAACGTACTTCCTGTCGATCGTATTTATCAAGCAGTTCGACAAGCTCGAAGCGGCACAGGCTGAAAAGCTCAAGGCGTTGAAGGAATCAGTCGAGTACGATCCTGAGACTGATGCTGTCGGCAATATCTCCCTTGCAGGTTCCAAGAAGGAAGTCAGCAAGCTCGAGAAGGAAATGGAAGGGGCAGAGACCAAGAACGCTAAAAAGTCCGGCAATAAACTGGTCAACTATATAAGAACCGAGAAGGAAAAGCTCAAGGGTCTTACGGGAAAGCAGAAGGCTGTATATTTCATGCAGTATTATGTTCCTCCGGTAATCCTGGTGATCCTTGTTGTCGGTGCGGCCGTATGGTACGGCCATGACGTTTACAAGTCCAAGATGAGAGTTCTTGGCGGCGGCGTTATCAACGGTGCTGCTTCTGACGAAGGCCGCAAATATGCTACAGACGGGTTCCTTTCCTGGGGCGGTTATGACAAGGCCAGATGGGCATCTCTTATTGATTCCGAAGACCTTAACTTCAAAAGTGACCTGGAATATGAGGAGAAATACCTTGAAGTGGCCTTCAGAGCTACACTTGCAACCGGCGCATACGACTATCTCATAATGCGTGAAGATGCCGTCTATAATTACTCCACGCCGGATAACTTCCAGGATCTCTCCCAGCTTATCAATATGGACAACTTCGAAAAGGACGATTTCTATTACTATGTCGCTACGGAAAAAGAGAAGGAGCAGCGCTCAAAGGGCATATCCTTGAACGACCTTTTCGGAGCCGGCAATAAGAAGGATCTTGATAAGCCTGTCCCGTTGGCATTAAAGCTTACCGATGAGATCGAAAAGAAGCTGGGACTTGATGAGGAATACGACTACTACATCGCGTTCGCATATTCGTTCTCTGCAAGCGGCGACGCAAATTACAGAAAGTACGTCGAATACCTGTTCGGAAAGTGCTGATAACGGCAGGATACTTAATTTATAAGACTTTCTCTTCTTGACATTGACCCTTTGCCCTAATATAATCATCAGGTTATATTATGTCTTACTATGCGCTGCCGCCAGAAACGCGGGTGTGCAACTGAAAGAATACAATGATCTGGAGGATTTTATATTATGGCAAAGATGACTTTTCAGCCTAAGAAAAGACAGAGAGCAAAGGTTCATGGTTTCAGAGCAAGAATGGAGACCGCTAACGGCCGTAAGGTTCTTGCAGCAAGAAGAGCTAAGGGCAGAAAGAGACTTGCAGTCTGATAAAGACCTGAAGTCGTAATCTCGCTTTGAAATCGGTAGCTTTAAGATTCAATTTTGAATTCAACAGGGTTTACCGGTACGGGAAATTCGCGACCGGCAGATACCTGTCGGTTCACGTGCTTAAAAGACGAGCGGGAACCACACAGAGCGGTTATAAAGTAGATCCGGCCTTAAGAAGAACCGGCTTTTGCGCGAACAAGAAAGAGCTGGGTGCTGTCGGCAGAAACAGGGCAAGACGCCTGATGAGAGAAGCCTACAGACAATTGGAAGACAGTCTTCCTCAAGGATACGATTACGTTTTTACTTTAAAATCCAAGGGTGGCATTCCCGATTTTCACGAACTGAGCACGGATATGGGGAAGTGTCTTATGAGGCTTGATCTATTGGAGGGTAACATCCTATGATCCGTAAAGCCGTAATAGGGATGGTTCGCTGGTATCAAAAGTATATATCTCCTGCTATGGGCCCCCACTGCAAGTATCAGCCGACTTGTTCGCAGTATATGATCGATGCGGTAACTAAGTACGGCGTCTTGAAGGGCGGACTCATGGGAATATGGCGGATATTGAGATGCAACCCGTTTTCGAAGGGCGGATACGATCCTGTCAAATAATTTAATTAAAGTACTTCATTTAACATTAGAACCGGAGACCAATGATGGGAGACATTTTAGTTCAGTTATCAATTCTCGACCCGCTGTACACTTTGTTCGGCTGGCTCGTAAGAGTTTTGTTCCAGTTCTTCGGTAATTACGGTCTGGCGATCATTTTCCTCACCATAATTATCAGAGGAGCCCTTATTCCTCTCAATGTTAAATCGCAGAAGTCCATGCTCAAGATGCAGGCATTAAGCGGCAAGCAGGCTGAGCTTCAGCGTTTATACGGAGATGATAAGGAAGCATATCAGGAAGCTTTCATGAAGATGCAGAAGGAGAATGGCGCAGGCGGACTTTCCGGTTGCCTTCTTCCTATCCTTTCCATCTTCATTATCTGGCCTATCTACCGTATCGTAAGCGGACCTTTGATCTATCTTTCACAGGTAAGCAAAGAGAACATCGCTTCAATGATCGATCTCGGAAACAGAATGGGCGAGGGCGGCATTCTCGGACACGGCGTAAGCCCCGAGATCCATATCGGACTTATCAAGGCACTTAATGAGAACGCACAGTTTCTTAATGAGTGCATCAGTCAGGGTTTCTTTAAGATGGACCAGATGGTCGATCTCCACTTCCTTGGAATGGACCTTACGGTTACACCTGCATTCAATCCCGTAACCATCGCGCATGATCCCAGGACTTATCTCCCGATGCTCATCATCCCGATCCTGGTCGTAGCAACAAACGTCATCGTTATGCAGATGTCCAAGATGTTAAAGCCGGGCTGGAAGGAAGAGGAAGAAGCCAAGAAGCGTGCCAAGGTCAACAAGGCAATGTCCGGACAGGCAGGCGACAATAAGGGCGGTGCAGAAGACTATGCTCAGCAGTCCATGAAGATGATGAACTGGATGATGCCGATCCTCATGCTCGTAACGACATTTACAATGCCTGCTGCAATGGGTCTTTACTGGATCATCTCCGGTCTCATGAGCATCGTTACAAACATCATCGTTTATTACATGTTCACCAAGCCTTACGAAGCAAAGAAGGCTGAGATCGAAGCAAAGAAGGATGCTGTTTTCAAGAAGGGCGGCAAAGCCAAACTGGCCGGAATCAATGCTGAAGTTGAGACAGGCTCCGGTAAGAAAAAGAAGCACGGCAAGAAGAACGATATCGAATAATTATGGCTCGAAGGAGGCCTTGAACATATGGAAAAGACAGTAATCAAGACAGGCAAGACAGTTGATGAAGCAATCGAGGCAGCTCTTTCCGAGCTTGGCTGTACCAAAGAACAGGCAACCATCGAGGTTGTTGAAGAGGGTACAGAAGGCGGCTTTCTCGGATTAGGAAGAAAGGACGCTGAGGTTAAGGTTACATTCAATTCAGAAGAGACAGCTGAAGCTGCTGCTCCCGCTACTTCTGATGACACATATTACGGTGACGATGAGAGCTTTGAAGGCGACGCTGTAAGTGAAGCTGAAGATGCAGCTGCTAACTTCGTTGCAGAAGTTCTTTCCGGTATCGGCATCCACGGCAACATGGATTCCTACAGAGAAGACGATACGATCTTCATCTCTGTTACAGGTTCTGACTGCGGTGCTGCAATCGGCCGTCACGGTGAGACTTTGGAAGCAATCTCTTATATGACAAATCTCATCGCTAACAAGCACAGCGAGCAGAGAGTTCACGTTTACCTGGACGTAGGCGGATACAGAAAGCACAGAGAGCAGGTCATCAAGGGCCTCGCTGACAAGGCTGTATCCAGAGTTAGACGTTCCGGCCGCAAGGTAACAATGGAGGCTATGAGCCCTGCTGAAAGAAGGATCGTTCACTCCTATCTCCAGGAAGTCAAAGGCGTAACCACACATTCTGAGGGCGTTGAACCCAACAGATGCGTAGTTGTTACTCCCGAGGGCAAGAAGTAATAACGTTTCAGTTATTGAACGTTCATTTGCGGGCTTTTTTCGATGTATTCGTATGATGACGAACCAATCTGCGCCTGCTCAACGCCGGCCGGAATATCAGGCATAGCGGTTATCCGTGTTTCGGGTAACGGCTGTGGAAAACTTGCCGATAAATGCTCCGTCATCTTAAGATCCAGCGGTGATTATTCCAGATTATCCGAGCTTCCGGGTTATACCTGCGCATTCGGATATGTAAAGGATCCTTCGAACGGTGCAAAGGTCGACGAAGTTATTTTCACACGCTTTGAAACACCCCACTCCTATACCGGCGAAGAGATGATCGAGATATCATCCCACGGTTCGGGAGCTGTTAAGCAGGAGATCTTAAAGTGCCTCGGCATGTCCGGGATAAGAATGGCTTATCCGGGCGAGTTCTCGAGAAGGGCATTCATCAACGGAAAGATGAGCCTTGCTTCTGCCGAAGCAGTAATGGACGTTATCAATTCAGAGACAGAAAGACAGCTTGAGGCAGCAGGAAGCCTTTTATCCGGCAAACTCGCAGAAGAGATCGACCGTATCGAGAAGAACCTCTACGATCAGGCTGCCATGCTTGAGACTTTCACCGAGTTCGACACTGAAGATCCCGAAGAAGAGGATGCAAAGCTCGAAGAGGTCAAGGATAACTTAAGCGACTGCCATGACAGGCTTACCACGCTCTGCAAGGGATACGGCAAGGGCAGGATACTGTCCGAGCGCCTCCGTGTAGCGCTCTTAGGCCTTCCTAACAGCGGCAAGAGCACTCTTCTTAATACTCTCACCGGTTTTGACAGGGCAATCGTTACTGAGGTTGCAGGAACCACAAGAGATACAATCGAAGTCCAGATCAACATCAACGGCATTCCGGTCACGCTTATCGATACAGCGGGTATCCGTGAGACTGAAGATATCATCGAGAATATCGGTATCGGCAAGGCTTACGAAGCGGGCAGGGGAGCAGACATGGTATTCTACATGATCCCTCCGGACATGACTGTTGAAGAAGCTTATACATGTGTAAGAGAGATCGCCGAAGACTGTGAATCAGTTACCGGCGTGTTCTCGAAAAGCGATGCCGGCGAGAATCCCGACAGGGAAGAGATCGAAGCAAGGCTCAGAGAGCTCGGCATCACAAACTTTATTTCGATCAGCGCAGAAGAAGACCTGAATATCGACAAGCTCGAAGATGCCATCATCGACTACTATGACGAGCTCGGCGGCGGCGCTTCAGAAGGGCTTCTTATCACCAACAGCAGACACTATACAAAGTTCCTTAAGGCTTCGAAGAAGCTTGCGCTTGCTCTGGATGCCCTTGATAACGATCTCGGCACAGAAGTATGCGCATCTGCTTTAAGAGCATGCCTTGACGAGATCGGCGAGGTTACGGGCAAGACCGTTTCCGCTACATTGGCTGACACTATCTTCTCCAGATTCTGCATAGGTAAATAAATGACTATCCGTGAAGCTTTAAGTTTGGATACAAGCTTTGAAGCGGGGACATTTGATGTTGCCGTAGTAGGAGCAGGCCATGCAGGCTGTGAAGCAGCTCACGCATCTGCAAAGCTTGGTCTTAATACGATACTGTTCACTCTTTCTTTGGACAGTCTTGCAAACCTTCCCTGCAATCCTTCTATCGGAGGCACATCCAAGGGCCAGCTCGTAAGAGAGATAGATGCATTGGGCGGCATCATGGGAATAATGGCGGACAAGTGCGCCGTGCAGATGCGTATGCTCAACAGGTCCAAAGGACCTGCAGTCTATTCTCCCAGAGCCCAGGAAGACAGACAGATGTATTCCATGGAGATGAGATACTACCTTGAGAATCTTCCGAACCTTACGTTAAAGCAGGCTCATATAACAGAACTCTTAACTGATGAGGACGGCAATGCCGCTGGCGTCATGACGGAGGGCAAGGCCGTATACAGGGCACGTGCCGTTGTCATATGTTCCGGCACATATATGGAAGCAAGGATCATAAGGGGAGAAGTGATCACAGAGAGCGGTCCTGACGGACTTCCGAGATCAGTGGGTCTGTCTTCATCCCTTAACTCATTAGGCGTTCCGCTCTTAAGATTTAAGACCGGCACCCCCGTAAGAGTTAATTCCAATTCCGTAGACTTCTCGCAGATGACAAGACAGGACGGCGAAGACGATATACCGCCGTTCTCCTACAGAAACGAGATGGAAGGAAAGCTCCCTGCCCCTGTGGAGGAGCAGATCCCCTGCTGGTCTATCTGGACTACGGATGAGACCCGAAAGGTTATTTCAGATAACATGGACAGGTCGCCGCTCTACAGCGGTGAGATCAAGGGTGTAGGCCCGAGATACTGTCCTTCCATTGAAGATAAATTCATGAGGTTCAAGGATAAGACGAGGCACCAGATCTTCGTCGAGCCAATGGGCCGCCACACCAACGAGATGTATCTGCAGGGATTCTCAACGAGCCTTCCCGAAGAGATACAGGAGAAGATGGTAAAATCGCTCCCGGGTCTTGCAAATGCGAAGATCCAGAGAGCGGCATATGCGATCGAATACGATCTCGTGGATCCTCTTTCGATAAAGGCAAGCCTTGAGTCCAAGGTCGTTCCGGGTCTTTTTACCGCCGGACAGATCAACGGTTCCTCAGGTTACGAGGAGGCTGCAGCACAGGGCATCGTCGCAGGCATCAATGCCGCCATGAAGCTTCTCGGCAAAGAAGCCGTGATCATCGACAGGTCCCAGGGCTATATCGGCGTTCTTATCGATGACCTGGTCACGAAGGGCACCAACGAGCCATACCGCATGATGACTTCCCGCGCCGAATACAGGCTGTTCCTGAGACAGGACAACGCTGATGAGAGGCTTACGCCGATAGGGCATGAGATCGGTCTTGTAAGTGATGAGATTTTCGAGGCCTTCGAAAAGAAGATCAACGCCATTGCTCTTGAGACAGAAAGACTTAAGAAGACCTATGTCGCCCCTACCGAAGAACTGGGGGCACTTCTTGATACATGCGGACAGACCCTGCCTAAATCAGGCGAGAGCCTGGCTGATCTCATAAAGCGCCCGGGCGTCACATACGACCTGCTGGCACCCGTGGACAAGGGCAGAAAGCCGCTTGCAAGGAATATCAGGTTCGCGTGCGAGACCAACATCAAATACGAAGGCTATCTCTCGCTCGAAAAAGAGAAGATAGAGAAATTCAAGAATCTGGAAAAGATAAAGATCCCGGAAGATATCGATTATTCGCTTATCAAGGGCCTCAGGATCGAAGCAACACAGAAGCTTGCAAAGATGAAGCCCGAGAATGTGGGCAGAGCTTCCAGAATATCGGGCGTATCGCCTGCCGACTGCGAAGTGCTGCTGGTTTATCTCGAGCAGAGAAGGAGACAAAATAATGGCTGACGGTCTGTTCCCCAAAAGAAAACCCCTTACCAAAGCTGATATCAAGCGTTTAAAGGAGAGCCTTCCTAAGAAGGTCGAGATCAGCTCTGAAGGAACGAAGATAACGGAGCATGACGAAGAAGTCACCGATGTTGCGCCCATCCTGGAGTCTCACAAGGATGAGATAAGCGTTCCGCTGTCCGCAGAAGAGATCCGCGCATTCCAGATCTATGCATCTATGCTCAAGGAAAAGAACAAGGTCATGAACCTTACCGCCGTTGACGACGATAAGGGAATTGCCATGAAGCATTTTATAGACTCTCTGACACTCTGCCCTTACATCAGGGATGAAGAGGCAAAAGCGGGCGGTAAGAAGCTTACCTTCGTTGATGTCGGTACGGGAGCGGGTTTCCCGGGGCTTCCGGTTAAGATCTCCTGTCCGGAACTTTCCGTAACGCTCATGGATTCGCTTGACAAGCGCCTCAAATTCTTAGATGAGGTCATTACCGCATTAGACCTCAAGGACTGCGCTACGGTCCATTCCAGGGCTGAAGACGCGGGCAGGAACAAGAAGTTCAGGGAGAAGTATGACATCGTAACCGCAAGAGCCGTAGCAAGGCTCTCCGTTCTTGCAGAATACTGCCTGCCGTTAGTTAAGGTCGGAGGCGTATTCCTTGCCATGAAGGCTCACTCCGAAGAAGAGGAGAAAGAGGCTTCAAAGGCCATCGCGCTTTTGGGCGGCACTATCGAGAAGACGGATTCATTTAAACTTGCAGGATCTGACATGGAAAGATCGATAATCGTAGTGCGCAAGATCCGTCCCACACCCGCAAGATTCCCCAGAAAAGCGGGCACTCCATCTAAAACCCCCATAGTCTGATAATAGGACATTTGTGCTATATATTATAATATTACGTGCGCGTGTGCGTATAGTTATGGTATAATACTTTAGTTTGTAGATATATAATCTATACACTAAAGTAAACTATTAACCTGCGGAAGATAAGTTTTTCGCGGGCGGAGGCGACAAATGGCAGACAGCGACGACAAGAAACAGGCCAGGCTTCAACAGGAAGCCGAGATGGACGAGGTATTCAAGTCAGAACAAACGACTATTATTCCGGTTGACTTAGACGGAGAGATGAAGAAGTCCTTCATCGACTACGCAATGTCGGTTATCTCCGACCGTGCGCTCCCTGATATCAGAGACGGTCTTAAGCCGGTTCACAGAAGAATCCTTTATTCAATGTTTACACAGGGTTTCACTCCCGAGAAGCCTTACCGTAAGTGCGCTACCACGATCGGTGACGTTTTGGGACGTTTCCACCCTCACGGAGACGCATCAGTTTACGATGCTCTCGTAAGACTTGCCCAGGATTTCTCGTTGAGACATCCTCTGGTAGACGGCCACGGCAACTTCGGTTCATTGGACGGAGACCCGCCGGCTGCTTACCGTTATACGGAGGCAAGGCTTGAGAAGATCGCTCTGGAGATGATGCGTGATATCAACAAGAACACAGTTGACTTCAGACCTAACTTCGATGAACACGAGATGGAGCCTGTATCGCTCCCGTCACGTTTCCCTAACTTCCTCGTAAACGGTGCGGTAGGTATTGCCGTAGGTATGGCTACCAACATCCCGCCCCATAATCTCGGTGAGGTTATCGACGGATGCATCATGATGATGAACAATCCTGATGTCACCATCGATGAGCTCATGACAGTAGTTAAGGGACCTGACTTCCCGACAGGCGGCGCCATCCTCGGTACATCAGGCATCAGGGAAGCATACCTTACAGGCAAGGGCCGTATCGTTGTACGTGCCCACGCAGAGATCGAAGACCATGCAGGCAAGACCAGGATCATCGTTCACGACATTCCTTATGCTGTTAATAAGGCAAGACTCATCGAGCGTATGGCTGACCTCGTTAAGGAGAAGAAGGTCGAGGGCATCTCCGGATTAAGAGATGAATCCGACCGTAACGAGCAGGTACGTATCGTTATCGAGCTTAAGAAGGATGCCAATGCCGACGTAGTCCTTAACCAGCTTTACAAGAACTGCTCGCTCCAGGATGCGTGCTGCGCCAACATGCTCGCACTCGTTCCTGACGCGGACGGCAAGCTCGAGCCTAAGCTCGTAGGCCTTAAGGAAGCTCTCTATTACTACATCAAGCATCAGGAAGATGTCGTTACACGCCGTACACAGTATGATCTCGAAAAGGATGAGGCCAAGAAGCACATCGACGAAGGTCTCCTCATCGCCATGGATTACATTGATGAGATCATTGCGATCATCAGATCATCACGTACCGAGGCTGAGGCTAAGGTCCGCATGTGCGAGAGATTCGGTCTTTCCGACAAGCAGGCCCAGCATATCGTTGATATGAGACTCGGACGTCTCACAGGTCTTGAGAGAGAGAAGCTCGAAGCAGAGATCAAGGCTCTCACAGAAGAGATCGAATACTTCCACAGAGTGCTTTCCGACAAGACACTCCTTGATGACATCATCAAGACAGAGATGACTGAGATCAAGAATAAGTTCGCTACACCGAGAGTTTCCGAGATCATCAACGGTTCTTTCGAGGACATCGATGACGAGTCACTTATCGCTGAAGAGAATATCGTTGTAACTCTCACACACTTCGGTTATATCAAGCGCCAGAGAGTAGACAGCTACAAGGCTCAGCACAGAGGCGGAAGAGGAATCTCCGGCCAGTCCACAAGAGAAGAGGACTATGTCGAGAAGATCATCACGACAACAACTCACAAGTTCCTCCTGTGCTTCACGAACACAGGACGTGTATTTAAGATCAAGGGCTATAAGATCCCTGAGACTACATCACGTTCTGCAAGAGGCACGGCGCTTGTAAACCTCCTGAACTTAATTGACGGTGAGACGATCAGGAACATCATCCCGATCGACAGCTTCGAAGAGCCCGATCTCTACCTCACAACGGTTACCAAGTACGGTGTCATCAAGAAGACATCGATCGACAAATATGCAAATATCAACAAGAACGGTCTCATCGCCACAAAGATCCGTGAGGGAGACAGCGTTGTTGCTGTCCAGCTCACCAAGGCCGGCCAGGAAGTCATCGTCGTATCCGCTGCGGGTAAGTCCGTAAGATTTAATTCCGACGATGCACGTGACATGGGCCGTGGCGCTACGGGCGTACGAGCAATGAAGCTCGCTGATGACGACGAAGTCGTAGGCATGGAGCCTGTTGATCCTTCACGTGAGATCCTCGTTATCTCCGAACTGGGTTACGGCAAGCGTTCAAAGATCGACGATTACCGCGTACAGAGCAGAGGCGGTAAGGGAATCATTACTTACAAAGTTTCCGAGAAGACCGGCAGACTTTGCGGTACAGTATCTGTTACCGACGACGATGACCTCCTCATCATTACGAGCCAGGGAGTCATCATCAGAGTAAGAGCCAACGAGATCCCTACGCTCTCCAGAGCAACTTCAGGCGTTAAGCTCATGAAGTCCAACAAGGCACGCGTAGTAGACTTTGCTCTTACCGACAGGGAAATAGAAGAACCTGAAGAAGGCGAGGAAGGTGCTGAAGGCGCTGAAGCGGAAGCAGTTGTTGACGCCGAAGAAGGCTTAAGCCCTAACGCTGAGAAGGTTCAGGAATTTGCAGATACTCTTGCCGCTGAGATAGAGGCTGAGGATATCGCGGTTTCTGATGACGCTGAAGGTTCTGACAAGAACGAAGAGGATGAAGATATCTGATGTTGATCAATAAGACATTGGGAACAGCAGTTAAGACAGCGGCGGTTTTTATCGCTGCTGTATTCCTTACCTGTTCCGCAGCCTTATTTGCTTTGCCTGCAAAGGCAGTTTCCGCTGACATAGGCCAGCCGGAGATACCGGTTCCTGCATTAAGCGATGTTCATTGCGCATCCTATTGCGTATACGATAAGACCACAGGCTTTATCGTTCTGAGCATGAATCCGGATGACAAGATCTATCCTGCGTCAATGACTAAGATCATGACGTGCCTTTTAAGCCTTGAGATCCTTGATACTTCATCAAAGGTTATAGTAAGCAAGAGCGCTCTTGCGGGCCTGGGCAACGATTCATCCCTCATGGGAGTACTTGAAGGAGAGAAGGTAAGGGTCAGCGAGCTCTTATACGGTCTCATGCTCCCTTCGGGAAATGATGCGGCAAATGCGTTGGGTGAAGGCTGTGTAGATGCCTTCTTCCAGAAGTATCCTGCCGGCGGGAACACCATGAATAAAGATGGCGTCAATGCGCAGTATATTCTCGATACGCTTAAGGACACGAAGGAACACATACTTACATCCCGCAAGCTGGAAGCTTTTGCTGTTCTTATGAACCTCCGTGCGGAAAAGCTCGGATGCAAGGGCACTCATTTCGTAAACGCCTGCGGTCTTCCTGACGACAATCACTATACGACTGCCTATGATCTCTCGCTCATCATGGCGGCAGCATCAGAGAGCGAAGACTTCAAGACTCTTATCAGTGCACCTTCGCATGTATTTGTCGCAACGAACAGACACAGGGCTGATGCGTGGAGCTATGTAAAGAATTCAAATTACCTTCTTTATGATCCCTGGCTTGCATCCAAGACAGCCAACGGAACCAGTTCCCACCTTGCTGCAGTCATCGGAGGAAAGACAGGTACAACATCTCAGGCCGGCAAGGGTCTTACGATCTATACGGTAAATGAGAACGGACACGAACTCATGATATCCATCTGCGGAATCCCGCAGGACTATTATTTCTATACTACTATGTATCTGGCTTCGGTTACCGCATACGGCAACCTCGCATGCTGGGAAGCCGATCCCGTTACGAGAGTATACGGAACGACCGGTGACTACAGATGGGTCAATGCTCCTGCAGGACAGCAGCCTAAATACGATCCGCTCATAAACCCCGGCGATGATCTGAAGAATTATGCGGATCCTGAGGCAACACCTGTTCCCACACCTGATCCTGAAGAGCAGCAGGAGACAGAGACTCCTGAAGAGATCCTGCCGCCTCTGCAGCTGTTCGTTAAGAACAATCCTGCGATATCCGGAGTAATAGGCGGCTTCATACTTCTTATAATGATATTGAATATAGTACTTATGATACGAATCAACCGGATCAAGAATGCAGCTTCGAAGAGAGCGAAAAAGCTGGAAAAAGAAAGAATCAAATAGTAATAAAAACAGCGGGTAAATCCCGCTGTTTCCATATATTGAAACGGACAAGCAGAGGAGTGCTTCTAATTTAGTGTAATAAAGGTTTTGAGGGCTTTTAAAAAATTTTCTCAAAACTTAAAAAAACTGCTTGACATACTCATCTCCGTGGTATATCCTTTACGAGCACTTTGACGGAGGCACAACAAAAAAGCGGGCTGAAATCAAAGGAAAGCACGGATCTTGAAAATTGAATAGAATGCAAAACTTGAAGTAAAACGGACCTTTTTCAATTCTAAGAATTGAGTTTTTATTAAAGTAATTTGAGCCAAACATGGCTCTCAAAAATTTTTTTGAGAGTTCGATCCTGGCTCAGGATGAACGCTGGCGGCGTGCTTAACACATGCAAGTCGAACGGGGTTTAAGAAGGAAGCTTGCTTTCATTTTAAACCTAGTGGCGGACGGGTGAGTAACGCGTGAGGAACCTGCCCTTCAGTGGGGAACAACAACTAGAAATGGTTGCTAATACCGCATAATGTCGGAAAGCCGCATGACATTCCGACCAAAGGATTTATTCGCTGAAGGATGGCCTCGCGTCCGATTAGGCAGTTGGTGAGGTAACGGCCCACCAAACCTACGATCGGTAGCCGAACTGAGAGGTTGATCGGCCACATTGGGACTGAGACACGGCCCAGACTCCTACGGGAGGCAGCAGTGGGGAATATTGGGCAATGGGCGAAAGCCTGACCCAGC
>JAEFBA010000005.1 GCA_016292145.1 Saccharofermentans sp. | reverse complement strand
CTTACAGAGTCAGATACAAAGGTTGTCGCACTGTTATCAAAATAGATCATGATCCGCCTCGCATAAAATGTCTTAAGTATTATATATTAGCGGGGCTTTTAAGCAACCTAAAAAGGAAGCAATGATAAATAAAGTTACTTGGTCAGATTAGACAAGAGAGATCACTTCATCGTGATAAGCTCATACTGGCGCGTGCCGATACCGATCTTCTCTGCATGCTCTAATGTTTCAGCCCATGAGACATTCGGATTGCTGTTGTGCCAGTGATCGCCATGGTCATGGAAATGAGGAGCTGCCATGTTATCGCCAAGCTGACTGTTTCTGATGGGTTCAGCTTTTGAACACAGGTCAACGCAGGCCTGATCCAGGGCAACCGGGTCAAATGAAGCGAGCATGCCGATATCAGGAAGGATCGGAGCGTCATTCTCGCCGTGGCAGTCACAGTTCGGAGAGACATCAGTTATAAGGCTTATGTGGAAACACGGCCTTCCGCTTACTACGGCTGCAGTATATTCAGCCATTCTGCATCCCAAAAGCTGCGGAGCATCCCAGTTATCGTTCTCGATAGCATCAAAGGCACAGGCGCCGATACAGCGGCCGCAGCCTTTGCACTTATCAGGATCGATCCATGCCTTCTTATTCTCATAGCTGATTGCATCCGAACCGCACTCCTTGGAGCACCTTCTGCAGCCACGGCACAGATCTTCGATAACATGCGGATGGCCGCTCTGGTGCTGCTGCATCTTACCGGCACGGCTTCCACAGCCCATTCCGATATTCTTGATCGTTCCGCCGAAGCCTGCCTGCTCATGGCCTTTAAAGTGTGTAAGCGAAATAAAGATATCGGCATCCATAATTGCCCTGCCGATATAAGCTTCCTTGCAGTATTCGCCGTTGGGAACAGGCACAAGGATATCATCCGTTCCGCGAAGACCGTCACCAATGATTATCTGGCAGCCTGTCGTGACGGTATTAAAGCCGTTCATATTTGCACAGTCCATGTGCTCCAGGGCATGTTTTCTGCTTCCGGGATAAAGGGTGTTGCAGTCCGTAAGGAAAGGCATTCCGCCGTTCTCCTTGACAACCTCTGCTACGGCCTTAGCATAATTTGGCCTCAGATACGCCAGATTACCAAGTTCGCCGAAGTGCATCTTGATAGCAACGAACTTATTGTCAAAATCGATGGAGCCGATGCCTGCAAGCCTTATGAGCTTTTGCAGTTTCTCGGTAAGCGGAATTCCCATCCTTGTCCTGAAATCCGTAAAATATACCTTAGACTTCTCCATATGCGTTTACCCCGCTTTCTGTTCATGTCAGTAGGTCTCGAAAAAGCTCCCGAAACCTTCCTTCTCTTCTTCATCGTCTCTTCTCTCATCATAGTACTCTCTGTGACGCAGTACGAAATCCACCATCTTAAGATCTGTACGCTTGGAGGTATCAAGATAAGCGTTAAGTCCGGGATCCTTGTCAAAATCATTGACCACATCGGCTCTCTTATGGATCACATGTGAACCGAGCTTAGCAACACCGCTCGCAATATACATCGCCGCTACAGCCGTAACCAGCAGGATCTCTATGACTGACAAAGTATAAAACAATAATCTGGTGGGAGAACTGACATCCATTGACATGGAGATCATAACTATCGCCGCCGCGATCAATATGATCAGACCTATTGGTATGACCATCCACTTGCTTCTTGCAAATCTTACAAGACTGTCAAATTTATCTACCGCACTTGTTGTCGGTGCCATTCCGCCGACTTCACCGGTCTGGCCGTTAACCGCAACCTGGTATTGTCTCCCGTCAAACTCAACTGTCATGAACCATACAGGTAAAAGACAATACTTGATCTTAAGATCGCTCATCCAGGTAAAAGTCTTATCGGGGTTTGGAATATACTCATCAAATTTGTTGGAAACGTTCTTCTGCAGCTCAGCCGAGAATCTGTCCAGTCGCTTTATGAACCTGTCCATGATCTCTGTCGGGCGCTGGTCATACTTGTCGGCGCAGAAGCCCTGAAGATACCTGTTATCGAACTTGACCATTCCGCTGTAATCAAAGGGTTCTATCGCCTCCATCAGCTTATTTGCAATCTTGATGGAAGCATCGAAAGGAACATCTTTTACAAAATAAGATGCCTTCGATGCGACATGGTATTTTTCCAGGAACTCTTTACCGTGTCTTATTGCCGTACCGGTCATATCGGAATTCACTCCGCAGTCCAGAATCCAGAAAGGTACATACATGGCAGTGAGCTTAGTAAGACGGCTCTTGGATTTGAAGCCCCACGGAGTCATCTTTCTGGTCTTAAGCCATTCCTTTACATTGTTATGGGCAGTATCCCTGTCGATCTTGAAAGGGATAATATAATCCGGTCTGAATTCTCGTGTTAAGAGTCTTGTAATGATAGCCGGAGATCCGCAGAAAGGACACATCGTCGACATCATGTGTTCATCAGCGATCATGACGGCACCGCAGCTGTCACAGACTATCTCATGACGTTTCCTGTCGTCATCGGAGATATCTTCATCACTCGAGTAATCGTGCTCAACTGTATAACCCAATGTGCCCATCAGTTCGAGAGTCGCAGGATGATATATATTACCGCAGTTGCGGCATACCATGCCCTGAACTTCAGGCATATAAAAGATATTGGAACCGCACGACGGACACTTGGTAGATTCCGCCGATAACGGCTCACCGGCACCTGTATTTGAATTTCTGCCGAACGGATCCGGCATATTTGCATTAAATGGTCTTGCACTCCACATATCTGATCACCCTTATTCCTCAAAGATCAAAACCGGTTTTTTAATTATATCACTAGGGAAACCGGGTTTATAAACTGTTCTCAGATAAGACCGGCCAGACCACTGATCGATGAGATCTCATAAGACGCAAGCTTTTTTGTATCTTCCCTGCCTTGTTTATTGATCCAGGCGCACTTTATCCCTGCATTATGCGCGCCCATCACATCGGTATCATACATATCTCCTACAAAGATGATTTTTTCGCGAACTTCGCCGGGATTCTCAGATAAAGCTGTTGATATGGCCAGCTCGAAAAACTCCCTTGACGGCTTTATCCTTCCGAATTCGGCGCTGGACCAGAGCTTTTTGAAATACTTTCCGATACTGAACCTGTTAAGGATAAGCATTAGGGCATCACCGCGGAACCCGCTGTTGGATAAGACATACATCGGAATATCCTTTTGACTGCACTTAATAAGGAAGTCCTCAGTTCCAGGCTCCAGTTCGAAGTCATTACACCTCATCAGGAAGTCCGCTTCTTCCTCAACGCTTAGAGATACGACATCACCACCGAACTTCTCTGCATACAGAGGCAGTTCTTCTTTTACAAACGGAAACTCTAGGCCTTCATTATGCTTTAAGATGAGCTCTCCGAACAGCTCCTCTCCATAGGACTTCATCTCCTCAAAGGAACACCTGTCCCGGTAATACGTTTCCCAGAACACTTTAAGCCCGCGGTTAAAATCCATGCTCCTGCTGTTAAGGAGCGTCTCAAAATAATCGAAGATAAGTATCACGCAGTTATTTCCTTGTATCAGACGCCTTCCAGCGGATCAACATGATCGGTTGCTGCCATCTCGTCCATTTTCTCTTCAGAGATTCCTTTAAGCAGAACGTGCGAACTGTCGAATTCTTTACAGTTATCAATATCTGCAAGCCTTATAAAATCTTCAAAGGACAACCTGCCCACAACCTTCTTCCTGGCGTATGAAAAAAGCATAACAACATAAAGAGAACACTCAAGCGGCTTTTTTGTCTGAGGATTGGTAAAAAACGGAGGCACCTTCGGCACTGTGGGAAAGATAGTATCAGTATCTGACGTTATGGCGTAACTTCCAAAGAAGGCGGCTTTATTATTCTTCTGTTGGTAGAACAGAGGAACCGCATAATATGCATCTATAGCCTGAAGACCGTGAAGATAATCCGCATAGCCCTCTTCATCCTTATCTTCACCGAACTTTTTTATCACTGTGCGCTTCAGATCAAGCGGAAGCATAGCGCCGAAGATCATTAGGTCATCCCCGCCGCCGTTGTTCATTGTATTTTCTATATCGGCCATAAGGTCTAACGAAAAATGCCTCTGTTCCTGACAAAGCTTATCAACATCCGCTTCAGAATACTTTATTCCTTCCTGTTCAAAGTTCTTGGTCTTCCAAACGGACATTACATTTCTGATGATGTCATAGAACATCTCGTAATCATATCTGGTTGACAGGGCATTTGCTACGACAGTAACCTCGTTCTTCACAGCGGATGACCAGCCCATAACAGTAACTCCCCTGCCTATTTTGTTTGGGTTATAAATTACAAGATCACCGTCTTTAGCTTCACGGGTATTACGCATATACTGATCCACTGTGCCGCAGGAATATTTACCCATCGTAATATCCTTAACGGTAAGCGGTTTCTTGATAAACTGCTTGTTCTTGATCACAACTTCAACGCTCATAAATTATCCCCCTATATCTTGTCTGAAAGTCAGCTTTTCGACCGACCAGTCTACAGCTGATTCTAATATATCAATAAGCTGATGATTTAAAAACACATCGACTGTATAATCTGAATTATCAAAGGGGATTATCAGGGGGATACAAAAATGAGGAGATTAATAGCATCCTTACTCGCATTTACATTCATTTTTGCAATTGCTTCATGCGGCAACCGCACTGAGCCGGAAGACACCGGTACCACATCAACAGAAACTGCCACTTTATCGACAGAAACATCTGACACAACCGGGACAACAGCAGATAAAGAATACGGACCGGAAAGAGTTACCGAAACTCCCGATTACGGCGACGGCCAGATTGCTGATATCTGCGAATTAATGAAAAGCGTGACAGGCAAGAAAATAGTTCGCGGCATGGCATTGGTTGAAGACCATTTTGAACAGTCATTCGAAGAAGAATTCAAATTGGATTATGATGCCTGGGTTACGACCTACGAGGAAGATCCTAAAGGCGAAGATCAATTCACATACAGTTACACCATGAAGGTTACATCCGGTGACCTCTCGTTCAACAAATTCAGGTTCACCACCAATCAGGCAATCGGCAATGTCTACATCGTTGAATTTGTATGCTCAATCAACACGAAAGACAGTTCTCCGGAATATTTTGATTACTCGATCGAAGAACTGCAGGAATACTATGTAAAACTTGAAAAAGAACTCACTGAAATCTTTGGAACTCCTGTTAATTCCTCACCTTCTGAAGCAGGCAAACCCTGGAAAAGCGCATATTCCGAATTCAAAGTCGGGAATGACCTGATCTATAGGATCGATTACGAGTCATTTATCAATGTATACGAAGTCGTTATCTCATGTCAGAACAGAGCTGAAAGGAAGCATTTCCTTTTAGGTTACGAAGCGGAGCAAAACACACCGGAAACCACAAGTGAACTTTATTACAAGGATTCCACTAATGAAGATATCGTTTATGACGAGAAAACGGGTTTGAGCTATATCAAGAATCAGCTCCTGATAAGCTGCTCTGTAGGCACACCCAACGACAAAGAGAAAATTCAAAAGATCTGTGATGAAATAGGTGCCGAGATCGTAGGTTATATCGAGATAGTAAGTGATTTCCAGATCGAATTCAAACGTGATATGACGTACGATGAACTTATGAAGATCGCTAAGGAACTTACTGAAAAGTACTACTTCATCGAAAGAGTCGATCTGAATTATGCAGTCCGTTACAACTCCGAAGATGATTTCTTAGACTGACAGAATTAAAGAAGACGGCCGTTAAGGCCGTCTTTTTCTTTCAGTAAGATTTGTATGATCAGTCTCTTCCGAGCCGGTGCTTGAAATCAGAATAACCGAAATCAGTTATCTTCACTACCGAGCCGTCTTTAGCGAGCTTATAGATATCCGGAAGCGGCATTCCGTTGAAAGTATTATTCTTAACAGTCGTGTAGATTGCCATGTCTCCGAAGATGAGCATGTCTCCGTCTTTAAGTTCATGATCAAAGCTGTAATCACCGATAATATCGCCGGAAAGACATGTCGGTCCCCCAAGCCTGTAATGGTACGGCTTTGTATCATCGCTTACTGCATTTAAGAGCGGCGGCGTATAAGGCATCTCTATAACGTCAGGCATATGGCATGCGGCGCTCGAATCAAGTATCGCGATCTTCTCACCGTTATTCTCAACGATATCAAGGACGCGTGTCATGAGATAACCAGCATTGATCGCAACTGCTTCCCCCGGTTCAAGATATACCTCTACGCCCCATTTATCCTTTGCATTAACGATAAGGCTCTCAAGCTTTGCGACATCATAGTCTTCTTTTGTAATGTGATGTCCGCCGCCCATATTGAGCCACTTCATCTTAGGAAGAACATCTCCGAACTTCTCTTCAACCGCGCGGAGAGTGATCTCAAGCGCATCAGAATTCTGCTCGCAGAGCGTATGGAAATGGATGCCGTCAAGCATATCTAAAAGTTCAGGTGTCATATCCCTGTCCCAAACAGTTCTGGTTACACCAAGACGGCTTCCTTTAGCGCAGGGATCATATATCTCATGACCTTCCTGCGTCGAGCATTCAGGGTTGATCCTGATTCCGATGCTCTTGCCATTCTGTTTTGCGGCTGCACCGAACTTCTTCAACTGATTAATTGAGTTGAAGACGATGTGGTCAGCATACTTTAAAAGCTCATCGAACTCGTCGTCTCTGTATGCGGCACAGAAAACATGCGCCTCACCTGAGGGCATCTCTTCTTTTCCGAGCCTCGCTTCGAAAAGTCCGCTCGCTTCAGTACCGGATATATATCCTGAGAGCAAAGGATAGAAATCGTAATTCGAAAAAGCTTTCTGCGCCAGAAGGATCTTGCATCCCGTGCGTGCGGTTACCGAAGCCAATACTTCGGCATTATGAATGAGCTTTTTCTCATCGATAACATAACAAGGCGTTTTCAACCCCTTGATACTCTCAGGAAAAGATTCAAGTCCGTTAAAGATCTCATTCATATATCAGTCTACCAGGACAGGATCGAAGTTCTCAGATCTCGGGAGACCGTACTTGTCGAGTGCATCGAGGAACGGATCCGGATCGAACTCTTCTACTGTATGAACGCCCTTCTCTGTCCACTTGCCTGTAAGGAGCATCATTGCGCCGCACATAGCAGGGACGCCTGTTGTGTAGCTGATAGCCTGGCTCTCTACTTCCTTATAGCACTCCTGGTGGTCGCAGACATTGTAGATGTAATATGTCTTGTCCTTGCCGTCCTTCTTGCCTGTGAAGATGCAGCCGATGTTGGTCTTACCGTGTGTTCTGGGACCAAGGCTTGCAGGATCAGGCAGAAGAGCCTTAAGGAACTTGATAGGAACGATCTCGTGACCTTCGAACTCGACGGGTGTTGTAGAGAGCATGCCCACATTTTCGAGACACTTCATATGAGTAAGATAGCTCTGTCCGAATGTCATGAAGAAACGGAGTCTCTTAACTTCGGGAATGTTTACCGCGAGTGATTCAAGCTCCTCGTGATGAAGGAGATACATATCCTTCATGCCTACAGCGTCAAAATCGTATTCTCTCTTGATGCTCATGGCAGGGATCTCGACCCACTTGCCGTTCTCGATGTAGCTGCCCGGAGCGGAAACCTCACGGAGGTTTACTTCAGGATTGAAGTTTGTAGCGAATGCATATCCGTGATCACCGCCATTGCAGTCAAGGATATCGATAGTGTCGATCGTGTCGAACTCATGCTTCTTTGCATAAGCGCAGTATGCCTGTGTTACGCCGGGATCGAAGCCGCAGCCTAAGAGCGCAGTAAGGCCTGCCTTCTCGAACTTCTCCTTATATGCCCACTGCCAGCTGTAATCGAAGTATGCAGAGAAACCCTTCTCCTTGCATCTCTTCTCGTAGATAGTTCTCCACTCCGGATCGTCTGTATCCTCAGGCTCATAGTTAGCCGTATCCATGTAATTAACACCGCAGATAAGGCATGCGTCCATTATTGTAAGATCCTGATAAGGAAGTGCGATATTCATTACCAGATCAGGCTTATATGAATTAATGAGATCTACAAGCTCATCAACCTTGTCGGCATCGACCTGCGCAGTTGTTACGACGGTCTTTGTCTTGCCCTTAAGTGCTTCAGCAAGCGCATCGCACTTGGACTTGGTACGGCTTGCAATGCAAAGTTCCGTAAATACGTCATCTGCCTGACAGCACTTTCTTATAGCAACATTTGCTACTCCGCCACATCCGATAACCAATACTCTGCTCATTCTCTTAATCTCCTTTGTTATTTATTGATGGAAAGGATCAATTCCCTTAATACTTTGCATGCAACCGCTGTTGATGCACCGCTGTTATCGAGCATCGGTGCGAGCTCATTGATGTCTGCTCCGACTATATTTGTCTTGCTGACTGTAATTATCGCATCAAGCAGCTGCGTAAAGCTTACGCCACCTGCTTCAGGTGTTCCCGTTCCGCAGAACTGGGACGGATCCATACAGTCAAGATCGATCGTAAAATAGACCGGTGTATTATTCTTCTTAAGCTCATCGCATACTTCCTGCAGGCCGTCGAAACTGAACTTATGCATATCCGTATGGTCTTTTGCGAAAAGGAACTCCTCACGGTCACCGCTCCTGATGCAGAACTGGTGGATCTTACCGTCGCCAACAAGTTCATGGCATCTTCTGAGAACGCACGCATGACTGAGCTTTGCTCCCAGATAGTCGTCACGCAGATCGCAGTGCGCATCGAAATGAATGATCTGCAGATCCGGGTGCTTTTCGAATACTGCCTTAACAGAACCTAAAGTGACAAGATGCTCACCGCCGATAAGTATTGGGAGTTTGCCGTCGCTTAAGATCTTACGAGACTGATCTTCAATGTCTTTTAAAGCTTCCTCAGGAAGACCGAAGCTGAGTTCCAAGTCACCGCAGTCGAAGACCTTGATATCCGTTAAGTCCTTATCCTGATAAGGGCTGTATGTCTCAATTCCGAAGCTCTCATGACGGATCGCTGCGCTTCCGAATCTCGCACCGGGCCTGAAACTCGTGGTCGAATCAAAAGGCGCGCCGAAGAGAACGATACCGGACTCTTCGTACTCACTGTCGCATCCGATGAATGTCTCTACGTTTTTCTTCACGATTCCACCTCCATCAGCATTTTCTCAAGATAAGCCGGCAGATAGAAAGAACCTATATGAAGTTTAGTCGTATAGTACTTGGTGCTCAGGTGCAGGCTCTTCCATCTCTCTTCATCGAAATCATTGATAGGATGGTATTTCTTGCTCGCAAAACCGAACAGCCAGTAACCTGCGGCATATGTCGGAATGTGAGCCTGATATACACGGCTTATCGGGAAAGTATTTACGATCCTCTTATGGCTTCTCTGCATCGCTTCCGCGTCATGCTTATAGAAAGGACTTCCCTGCTGGTTTACCATGATGCCGTCGCTTCTTAAAGCGTTGTAGCAGATGCCGTAGAACTCTCTTGTGAAATAACCTTCAGAAGGTCCGAAGGGGTCATTGGAGTCAACGATGATGAGATCGTATTCATCCGTGGAACGTCTTATGAATCTGAGCGCGTTGTCGAAAAAGATATGCACGCGTGTATCATCAAGCTTGCAGGCATTCTCAGGAAGATATGTGCGGCAAGCTTCGATAACCTGGGGATCCATCTCTACCAGGTCGATCCTCTTTACGCTCTCATATCTGGTAAGTTCCTTAACTACGCCGCCGTCTCCTGCGCCGATGACAAGGATATCCTGAACATTGGGATGAACAGACATCGGAATATGCGTGATCATCTCGTTGTAAATGAACTCATCGCGCTCTGTAAGCATTACGTCTCCATCCAGAGCAAGGACCTTGCCGAATTCAGGAGTATCGAAAATATCGATCTGCTGGTAATCACTCTTGCTTGAATAAAGATGTCTCGTTACACGAAGGCTGTGACGGACATCAGGAGCATGATATTCACTGAACCATAAATTCATTACCGTGTCTCCTCCTATTCCAGAACGTTGATATTATTGATATCCGGATCCTCTGAACCTGTCATTGAGCATCCCTTTGCCTTAGCGTACTGAATGTAATCAATGATGCTTTCAGTGATCCTCTCACCCGGTGCCAGGATCGGGATTCCCGGCGGGTAGCACATAACGAACTCGCTGCAGACGAATCCTGCGCTCTTCTCGATCGGAATACTCCTCTTATTTGAATAGAAAGCTTCCTGCGGACTGCATACGACCTCAGGATCTATATATTCCTGGCTTAAGAGACCGTCAGGGTCCTTTTTATATCTTCTCTTGATCTCAGCAAGCGCGCTTACGAGTCTTTCGAGCTCCTGCATTCTGTCGCCGATAGAAAGATAAGCAAGGATATTGCCGATATCACCGAACTCGATCTGGATATCGTATTCATCTCTTAAGATGTCATAGACTTCGATTCCGGCAAGTCCGATATCTCTTGTATGGACACTCAATTTTGTAGGGTCAAAATCGAAGATAGAATCTCCGTTGATGAGCTCACGGCCGTAAGCATAATAACCGCCTACAGCGTTGATCTCTTCCCTTGCATATTCAGCCATCTCGACAACCTTGCGGAAGACCTCTTTGCCGCGGAGAGCAAGATTCCTTCTGCTGATATCAAGGCTCGACATAAGAAGATAACTGCCCGATGTCGTCTGTGTAAGGTTAATGATCTGTCTTACGTGTCTCTCACTTACGTTCTCACCGATAAGAAGAAGGCTTGACTGAGTAAGGCTTCCGCCTGACTTGTGCATCGAAACGGCTGCCATGTCTGCACCTGCTCTCATTGCGGATACAGGCATGTTCTCACCGAAATAGAAGTGCGTGCCGTGTGCTTCATCAGCAAGGCAGAGCATTCCCGCATCGTGAGCCATCTTTACGATCGCTCTTAAGTCGCTGCAGATTCCGTAATATGTCGGATTGTTGACCAGTACTGCAACGGCATCAGGATGTGCATCGATTGCCTTCTTAACGTTGTCGCGGCTCATTCCGAGTGAGATACCGAGTCTGTGGTCAACATCAGGGTTAACGTATACCGGGATCGCACCGCAGAGGACCAGCGAGTTGATAACGCTTCTGTGCACGTTACGCGGCAGGATGATCTTGTCTCCCTGCTTGCAGCAGGAAAGCACCATGCTCTGTACTGAGCTCGTCGTACCGCCTACCATAAGGAAAGCATGCTTTGCTCCGAATGCATCAGCCGCAAGGAGTTCCGCGTCATGGATTACCGATACCGGGTGGCATAAGTTATCCAAAGGCTTCATGCTGTTTACGTCTACGCCAACGCATTTCTCACCGAGGAATGCAGTAAGCTCAGGGTTGCCCTTTCCGTGCTTATGGCCCGGAACGTCAAAAGGAACAACTCTCATCTCACGGAATCTTTCAAGTGCCTCATAGATGGGCGCCCGTGTCTGATCTAATCTTTCTGTGTCCACATTTCACCTCAATATAAAAAACGCAAGCTGCATATGTACAACTTGCGTCTTGTTCACTTTATGTATCTTATCTCCATATAGGTGTACAGATAACACCCGCATGGCGGATAAACAACATATTAGAGTCTATATAGCAATACTACTTTTACTACTCTTATTGACCATTTCACAAGTCTGCGCAAGATTACGCATTTCGGTTATAAAGTAACCAACTTATAAAACTGAGCTTTTAACTCAATCAATAGATCGGAAGACCGATCATCGGCAGTGGACCCGGCTGTCCGTATGGCCTCAACTCCAAATAAGGAGTGGTCCCGTAAAATCACCAAAGACTCTGATAAAACATCGTCTATCCTGGATATGTTTGTTTCATGTAAAAACGTCGGTATTATACAAAATACAGAGGGGTTCGTCAATTAAAAAGCAAAGCTAAAATAGTCTTGCGGAATCAAGGCTCGGTCGGGGCCGGATTATAGCCCTCATAGACCATCACAACTATCTCTTTTGTTGAAGGATCCAAAACCGTTCCGGCCTTTGGAGTAGTAACTGATACAAGCAGATTCTTATTCGGATCCGAGTTAGGTCCCCAGCCAAGCATGATATTGATCTCGAGATTATTATCCTTGAAGAACTTTTCGAGCAGGTCCATTGCATCGTGATAGTTCATTCCGACGACATCAGGCATAACCACGGACTGATCTTCAGAAGATGAAGTAGCTTCAGTCTCTTCAGATGACTCGGATGATTCTGATGACTCAGAGGATTCAGAAGATTCTGAAGAAGTCGTAGGTTCAGACTCAGTAGAAGACTCTTCAGAAGCAGAAGATTCAGTGGGCTTAGTAGTGTCACCTGTTGATTTAGGCGGTTCAGCAGCATTAGTAGTCTCTTCCGTAATTGTCGTCTCCTCGGTTGTCGTTGTAGGCGGATTATATCCTTCATAGACCATAAGGACGATCTCTTTAGTTGAAGAATCGATAGTCTTGCCGGCATTAGGAGTGCTTACTGCAACAAGATGGCTCTTGGACGGATCGGAATTATATCCCCAGCCTACGATGATCCTTACCTTAAGATCGTTCTCACTTAAGAATTTCTCCAGGAGCTCCTGAGCATCCTCATAATTCATACCTGTTACATCGGGCATAACGGGAGCATTAAACTTTTCTATTTCATCGGGTTCTTTGATTTCCTCTACGGACTTAACGGGAACTTTCACACCGTTTTTGGAAGCGGAGTAAAGAACAGCAACCAAAAACGCGCTGAGTGTTACAACTACACTTGCAGCAACGATAATGTATCTTTTGGTCTTAGTGTCCATTTACGGTTGTTTCCTAAATTAAACTCTCTTCGCCACTTACCCGAACCACATTTGCATATTATATCATGTTCGTCCCATGATATAATTCAATTGTCTTTATCAGTATAAAAGATATTGGAAGAATAAATTAGGGAGGATTGTAAGAAATGTATTCAGATTATGAGAATAAAACGCCGATTATCATCAACGACCGTTCTAGTGAAGGTCTGGCAGACGCTAATATCCGCATCGGCAACATGTTAAGCGAGATGACCGAGCTCCAGATCAAGCTTCAGGCTATGTATCTTGTAATGCTCGATAAGGGTATCGACCCTCAGGTCTTCGAAGACAAGATTGAAGAAGTAATGAAGACAAGAGGCAACAAAAAGCCTGTCTCATTAGATTCCAAGCCTTGTCCGAAATGCGGAAGGATGGTCAAGAAATCCTCCACCGCTCCTCTCCTCGGCAAGTGCTTATACTGCGGCAACAACGTATCCTTCGCACCTACGTTTTTGGATGTTGAGAAGGAAGAAGAAGAGCCGGAAGAACCCAAGGAATTCTAAAAGTCACTAACGCAATAAAAGGAGTTACCTCATAACCGGTAACTCCTTTTAGTTTGGAAAGAATTTCTAATGTTCTACCAGCGTACACCGGCAATGAACTTATCACCTTCAACTTTTATATCCAGTTTGTGCCCTGCCGCAGCAAGACAGTTGTCTGCGATCGAGAGACCTAATCCGCTGCCGTTCTCACTGCCTCTGGATTCCTCTCCTTTTACGAAAGGCTCTTTAAGCTTTGAAGCATCCTTGATCTTCTGATCCGTAAGGTTGGTGATCGTAAAACCCTCTTTGCCGATCTCAACATCAACATTTGTCCTTGCTCTCGCATATTTGGCAACGTTTCCTATGAGGTTTCTTATTGCCTGCTCCAGAAGTTCCCTATCGCTCTTTACCTTGCCTTCACCCTTGATCTCTACATTTATTTCGAGTCTCGCGAAAAGCTCATCGGCAGCTTCAACTTCCTTTTGAATGAGATCATGGACATCGATCTCTGCAATCTCTGCCTTTACGCTTCCCGTCTCACTCTTTGAGAAATCCAGTATACCTTCGACTGTCTTGCTCATGTAGTCGATGTTTTCGCGTATCCTGGACGAATAATAAGCACGCTTTTCCGTGTTGACATCGTATTCCAGATTCTCGGCATATGCCGCCATTGCGGCCAAAGGCGTCTTAAGATCATGTGCCATTGCGGCTGTCGTCTTTGTCCTGTATTCAAAGATCTCCCAGATGGTTTTCTTATGGTTATAACTGATCACTGCTGCCACCAGCGCGATCACGAATGCAGCCAAAGCCGCTATGCCTATTATGAACACGCACGTCCAAGGCAGATATGTAAAGACAGAGACCTTGTTGTAATCCGTATAGCTGGTACGGATGCTCCACGAAAATTCCCAGAAATCATATGAGTTGTCGACCACGTTCAGCTCGAATGGGGTTATCTCATCTTCGTAATACCAGATATAGATATCGTCTTCGGTCTTATTTCCGCTCATACCTTCGACTGTATATCTCTCGTCAAAATCAAATTCAGTATAAGAAACGCTTTTCGGTGGTGCACATTGAACAGTTGCAACTATGTTTCTGTGATCCCAGTTGCTGACAGCAACTTCACCCGGAAGGAATCTGTTAGTGTCGTAATCTATAAAAACTGTTTCATATAGACACTCGTATGCCGTAGGCAGCAATCCCAAGCGCATCGCGTCATAATCCAGATCTCTGCAATAGTCCAGAGAATAGTTCCGTGCAGCACTCTTAATGGGATCATATTTGCCTTTCTCATATAATGACAGAGGAGTCAGATACAGATCATCTTCAAGAAAGATATAGTGCGGATTATCACGGTCTTCACTGATATCAGCTGCAATAAGATAACCTGAAGGAGTTTCAGTAAACTTGTCGTCACCAAAATAGATCGCACAGTATTCTTTTGTAACAACGGCAAATTCGGTCAGACTGTATTCCAGTCTGTTGTAGAATTTATCTTTGTCCTGATCATCCGCGTTCAGATAATCGATCATGCACTTGCCGATCTTATTCCTGTATTCGGTTTGCCGGTTATTCATGATCACGGCGGTCTCACGCTTATACATTTCAAGTGTGATCAACGCCGCCACAAAACATATGGACATAAACACAGCGAAGGACTTCAATAATTCCGGCAGGAACTTCGGCTTCTTTATGGTCTTCTTTCTTTTTTTGATCTTCCCATTCCTGTTTCCCATACAATGCTCCTTCAGACTGCCTTGTAACCGCAGCCTATAACAGTCCTGATCTGATTTCCGGAAGCACCCAGTTTGTGACGGATATTCTTGATATGAGTATCCACTACCCTGTCATTTCCGAAATAATCAGTTCCCCATACCAGATCCAACAGTTTCTGCCTGCTTAAGACGTGGCCTTTGTTCTCGAGCAGAGCTTTGAGGAGAAAATATTCTTTATATGCAAGTTCGACTTCTTTACCGCCGGCGATGACCTGCATTCTCGAAGGATAAAGCTTAATATCGCCTGATTCCAAGACCCGCTCCTGCTGCCTTTTTACCTTCCTGTCCAAAAGAACCAGACACTTGGTATAAAGGATCATCAGGGAAAACGGCTTTGTAATATACTCATCGGCACCCATCTCGTACCCAAGAAGGATATTATCTTCAGTACCCAATGCAGTAAGGAATACGATTGGACAGTCACTCTTTTCGCGGAGTCTCCTGCAGATATCATATCCTGACGGACCGGGCAGCATGATATCCAATATAACGATGTCGTACTCATTTTCCGTAACAGCCTTAAGACCTTCTGTGCCGTCCGGTGCGGCGTCGACAATAAACGCACCATTACTTCTTTCCACAAAAAAGTCAGTAACCGCTTCCCTGATCTGAGCTGAATCTTCAACGATCAAAACTCTTGCCATCTTGAGAACTACCTCCTTTGGGATACAGATTAATCGACTTCTGTGTGGTCTGTATGTGGTTTATGTGTTATTTGCGGGTAATAATCACCTTAAAGATTGTATCACGAGCAGTAATAATCGTATCAGCGGCAAAATTAAAAAAGAGCACCGGTTAATCCGATGCTCTTGTCTGGTGCAGATGGCGGGACTTGAACCCGCACGAGATTGCTCCCACTAGCACCTGAAGCTAGCGCGTCTGCCAATTCCACCACATCTGCGTGCGGGATAGATTTTATATCAACAGGGATGAATTTTCAATAAGCGGAAAATATCAGTTCTTCTCCATATTGTTCCTGATGAAATCTATAGAGGCCTGAATCATGGCAACTCTCTCCGGTCCGTGGAAATAATGATCTTCTCCCTCAAAATACCTGATATCGGCGTTCTGGAAGGCCTTTTTGGCATTTTCGAGCTTGTCGGGAGAGCCTCCGCCGATGCTTCCTTGGGCTTTCCCGGCAAAAATCATCACCTTTCCGCCAAAGTCTGGCATCTTACCGTAGATATCATCGGAAAAATCGAAAGAAGGCTCTAACAGAATAAGTCCCTTGAGCTTCTCCGGGAAATATGAATAATACTCACATCCGGCATAAGCTACGACCAGACCGCCAAAGCTGTGGCCCCAGAAAAACGTATCATGGCAGTAAATGTACGGAAGAGACGTAACGCCGTCGAACATGGCCATCAGGTCCCCTGCTTCGGTTATATATGAATATTCGCCTTCATCAGCTTCAAAGTCTATAAGTACGGCCGCAATGCCGTTTGCTGCCATCTCCTCAGCTATATCAAGATAAGCGTAGGACGGAGCTCCTAACCCCTGCGCGAAAAAGCAGACCGGGAAAGGACCCGTTCCTTCCGGAAGATAGATAGTCCCTTCTATTTTCCTGTCATCCACATAGACGTTGATCTGCTTTGTGTTATCTTCCAGATCGATGACATCAATTCCCGTGGTGACCACCTTATCAGGAATATTGCTGTCTGAAGCACCTGTTTGTTCTGCTGACGGAGAAACCGAAGTAACCACGGTTGAAGTAAGCTCAGGCTGTTCGGGAACCGAATCACATGAAGCAGCCATGGACAGGATTATGGCAGAAGCCATCAAAACCGCGCTTGTCCTCCTGAATCTCCCTATCAACATAAACTATAGTCCCCGATATAAGTATTGCTCCGATATTATACAACACTTAGGCATGACAAATATTGTCCCAAAAAGCGAACCGGAGAAATGTATTTTGTAAGGGTCAACGCCTCCTGTTGGGTTATAATATTATTATGAATAAAGTAAGTGTTTCCGTTACAGAGCTGGCTTCTTATATCTCACGCCGCGGCAATCTCGCCGGCGGTTCTTACGGCTCTGTATCCGGTATTGAAGGCACAAGACTTCATCAGAGGGTCTTTTCTGATCTTAAGAAAGCCTACGGAGACATCGTGACCACGGAAGAATCCCTGATCTACGACTTTATATCTGATTCCGGTCTTATCTTATCGGTCAACGGCAGGATCGATGCCATGATGCTAAAGCCGGGCAAGGCGCCGATGATATTTGAGATCAAGTCCTTTAACTCAACAAGGGAGAGCTTCGATGCGCTGGTAAGACCTGAGCATGTGACCCAGCTTAAGCTCTACGGAGCAATGTATCTTCTGACAAACTCCGACGCATTAGATATAGATCTTACATTGAGATATGTCTCGATAACCACTCTGGACAGCTTCGAGAACACTTATCACATGTCCTATGAAGATGCAGAGAAATACTGGGAGGATATCTGCTCTGAATACTGCACTTTCGCAAAGACACTGCTTGATTATCACAACAGCCTTATTGACTCTGCTTCACAGATAAAGTTCCCTTTTGACACCATAAGGCCAGGGCAGAAGGAATTCATGAAGAGGGCTCTTCTTGCCCTTAATTCCCAGGAAGCATTCTTTGTCGAAGCGCCGACGGGAATCGGCAAGACTGTATCAGTTCTCTACCCTGCAATCAAAGGCCTTGTTAAGAACAGATATGACCAGATCTTCTATCTGACTGCAAAGGAAGCTACAAGAGGCGTTGCGGAAGCTACTCTAAATGCTATGAGAAGGTCAGGTCTAATTATCAGGTCCATCACACTTCGTTCCAAGGAGAAGATGTGCCCGTTCGGAACAGAGTGCGATGCCAAGTTCTGCCCTTTGGCAAAGGACTACTACGGCAAACTCAAAGCCGCTTTGGAAGAATCTCTGGTATTGGATGAGATCACGCCTGAGAAGATCACCGAGATCGCATTGAAGCACAACATCTGCCCACACGAATTCATGATAGACACGATGGAATACTGCACGGTCGTCATAGGTGACTATAACCATGCGTTCAGCCCCAGAGTATCACTTGTATCCAAGGAACCGGGCAATCAGAGGGTAGCCGTTCTCGTTGATGAGGCTCACAACATGATTGACAGAGGACGCGAGATGTTCTCTGCATCTTTCTCATTAAGCCTGATAGACGAGATGATATTTGATTTCAAAGGCCGCAATACAAAGGTTGAGACAATGCTCCATCAGCTGAGGAACTACTTCGCTAATATCGGAACATGCTTTGAGTCATCAAGTTCATGCTTCAAGATCCTTGAAGAAGCCGATGAGCGCAAGGTCTTGATGACTGAGAACTGGGAAGGCATGCGTCAGCCGCCAAGGCAGCTTTATGCCAAGCTCTGGTTTACGATAAGGAATCTCTCTCCGCTCCTGGATAACATGGAGCAGGGCCAGGTCAGAAAGACTTCGATGAAGTTCTTCTTCGAAGCCAGATACTTCCTCACCGTTCTGGAGCACTATTTCGACAATGCATATATAACTACGGCTTCCAGGGAGAACGGCGATATCACCATTACGCTGGACTGTCTTGACTGCGCTTCAAAGCTCGATTACATAATCAAGGACAGGATGTCAGTCATATTCTTCTCAGCAACATTTACTCCTTATGAGTATTACAGGAACTGCCTCGTAGGTCCTGACTGCGATTATTCGTCTTTCTTAAGGCTTCCGTCGCCATTCCCGCCTGAGAATCTTGAGATCATGATCGATTCGGATATTTCGACTACATATAAGAACCGCGCGCTTACACAGGACGAGCTTGTATCGAAGATCACGGACTGCCTGAACGGCAGGACGGGAAATCACATGATCTTCTTCCCGTCCTTCGAATACATGAACCAGATAATGCCGAGGATCGAAGAAGAACTCACTAAGAAGAGCACGATAAAGCATAAGATAATCTCCCAGATCTCCGAGATGACCAATACCGACAAAGAGGACTTCCTCAAGAGCTTCAACGAACCTTACGACGGACTTCTCATCGGCGCTGCAGTCCTGGGCGGCCATTTCGGTGAAGGAATCGACCTCACCGGAGATAAGCTCACGGGAGTAGTAATAGTCGGCGTCGGCCTGCCTAAGATAACGCCCGAACGCCAGATCTTAAGCAATTACTATTCAGAGAAATTCGGTGACGGATTCGCTTTCGCCTACAGGTTCCCCGGCTGGCAGAAAGTCCTCCAGGCAGTAGGAAGAGTTATCCGTACTGAAACAGATACAGGCTTCGCGCTCCTCATAGATGAAAGACTCGCAAAGCCTGAATATTTAATGCTATATCCGGATCACTGGAAGATCTGATCTTACAGGATTACTGTTGCATTCGAAGGCTCATCGCCTAATGTGATAACACCCTCGCATCCGTCGATCTCATAAGTACCCTTTGTACCCTTAACACTGACAATACCATCGCTGTTCGTGCGGATGACCTGATCTTTTGTCCACCACTCGCCCTTAACGAGGCTTAAGAGCTTCTTATAAGCAGGCTTTTCGCGGTTATCGACAGTAACAAGACCGCTGGGCGCGTTAAGCCATGCGCCGTCAGCAAAATCCCATCCTGTGATAGCCTTGATGTTAGGGTCAGCGAAAAGGATCCTGTACATCTCTTCCCATTCCTTTGCCTGTCTTTCCTCACCGGCCGGAGTAGTCGGCCATTCTTTGACCTGCCAGTCGTTGAGGTCTTCGATGTATTCAGGGATAAGAGTGCCTGATACCAATGTATTCTCAGTAAAATGGATCGGAAGGCCGAATCTTGAGAATCTCTTTAATACGTCGTAGAGCTTTTCCGTTCCCCAGTATCCCTGATGCTGATGTGACTGGATTCCGATAGCAGAGATCTCAACGCCTGCATCGAGGCAGTTCTCGAGGAGTTCTTCATACTTGGGAGAGGTATTGAAATCATTGATCAGGAACGTACCGTCAGGATTTGCAGCTTTTGCGGCTGCGAAAACTTCCTTTACGAGTCCTACCTGACCGTATCTCTTGCATAGTCTCGTGACTGCATTATCGTACTTATCAAAGACAGGCATGATGACAACTTCATTTATTACATCCCAGATATCGATAACACCCTTAAATGCTGTTACTTCGCGGTTGATCCTAGCAAGCTGCTTATCCATGATGACTTCGTCAGGATATTCCATAAGCCAGTCTGCGCATACAGTATGCCAGCAAAGAGGATGTCCCTTAATAGTTACATTATTTGCGCGCAGGATCTTTGCTGCATCCATGCGGCTCTCAAATTCAGGATAACCTTCCTGAGGTTCATATCTTCCCCAATAGAAAGGAAGTGTTCCGTAGTTAAGGAGTCTAAGCCACTTATCAAGTCTTTCCGGATCGCCCTTCTTGCCTTCATATTCAAGGAAATCAAAAGCACCTGAACCGAAAAGGAACTGATGTGATTTCTGGTTTAAGACCAGTTCTTTATCTGCAACGGGATTGCCGTTCTTATCAACAACTCTTACAAGGGATTCACCGATACGGTGAGCGGGCGTGGTCATGATATTCATAGAACAATTCCTTTCTTTATCCTCAGGATAGCCTGATTATAAAATACTCGGCTGAATAACTATGTCATATATCCCTTTTAAATGTAGAGTCGATATACTTTTCTTTCATCTCAGGAGTCATGCTCATACTTGCGTATTCAACGGCCTCCTGTACCGAGATCCTGCCGGTTCCGCCTAAGATATCTTTGCCATAAAAGGCCTTAGGAAGATTATGCATTACATTTAAGATCCTGTATGCCTGATCCTTTCCGCCCTTATCGTTAACGGCAAGACTCAGATCCGATAAGAGATCAAGAAGAAGCTTATTTATTTTATCCATGTCTTCTTTTCTGCATTCGGTTGAAGGATAAGCGATCATAAGATCTTCTTTCATGTTACAGATCTTCAGATAGTAAGGTAACTGGTACTTGTAGGTAACGGCTCTAAGCTCTTCAAAGAATTCTTCAGCATTGTCTTCGCCTTTAAGCTCGGCTTCAATATGCCTGATTATTCCGTTCCATAAAACGATCTCGGAATTAAGCCTGTTCTGTTCGTTAAACTTCCAGCGTCTGCCTTCCTGTCTGCCCTTTGCGAAAACAATTCCGTTTCCTAATATGTGATAGTAATAACTGATGTCCATAATTTACAGGTTGTTTAGTACTGATAACGAGTCGTAAGTCTTCTCAAAATGTATCGAAAGATAGTCGGTCGTAAATTCCTTTAATTCGATCTCAGTCTTCTTATCGGCAGTTGCCGTAAAAAGCTTCTTCAGATCACATGTGGCAAAATAGTTCAGAGCTCTTACTGAAGGCTCTTCGAGCATTCTGTTAAATGACCTGTTGTTGCTGTCCGCACCTTCGCCGCCTGAAATATTAAGCAGATATTTATGTGTGGATTTTCCTATTGAATCTTCAAGATCATAAAGCACCGTAAAGCCTGCGATCGTAAGCAGTCTCCAGTTAAATGCAGAATATACGAGAAGGTATTTGCCCTTATTGTTTGCGAGCATGTAGTAAGCATAAACAGCGAGTTCATAAGCTTCCTTTGAATTCTCACTCTGAAGCGTGCAGTCCATAAGACATGAGGAAATATGGGCCGCTACAGTCATCTGCTCAAGACTGTCCATTATTCCTGAATTGCTCTCGATAATGGAAAGATCCTTAAGATAGTAATAGCCGTGTGATACGGTGACGACAAAATCGCAGAGCATATAAGGCATCGATACCGCGCCAAGAGAACTGCCGGGCTTAGCCACACCCTTTGCACAGATGGTAATAAGGCCCCTGTCTGCAGTAAGTACAGATAAAAGTCTGTCCTTGTCCTTATATTCATTGGAACGGATTATCAATCCCCTGCAGTTAAAAGGATCCATTATTCGTCGATATCTTTGCTAAGACCGGTGGAACCGAGCATTGCATCGTTGTTCTGCCAGTCATTTCTGACCTTAACATAGAGATCAAGATATACTTTGCAGTCTAAGAGCTTCTCGATATTCCTTCTTGCAGCCGTACCGATACGCTTGATCATCTGACCGTCCTTGCCGATGATGATAGCCTTATGTGAATCGCGGTTGCAGATGATATCAGCCTTGATGACTGCCATTGTTCTGTCGTCGCCTGAAGTGATCTCGCCGTCATCATTCTTTTCCTTGAATTCATTGATGATAACAGCCGTACCGTGAGGGATCTCCTGATCGGTATAGTGAAGGACCTGTTCACGGATGAGCTCAGCTGCGATAACGCGCTCAGTCTGATCCGTCATATATTCGCTGTCATAGAGCCTGGGGCCTTCAGGAAGCATCTTCGTAATTACGGATAAGAGAAGCTCGACATTCTTTCCTGTCTTCGCACTGATAGGAACGATGTCTTCGAAATCATAGAGTTCAGAATACTTCTGCGTAAGCGGCAGGAGCTTCTCCTGCCCGGCTTCATCGTATTTATTAATAGCAAGAATGACCTTCTTATTCTCTTCTCTAAGAAGATCCATGAGTTTCTTCTCAACGGCGCCAGGCTCAGGGAACCTGCCGTCAGCGATAAGAACTACGCAGTCAGCACCCAGAGCAGCCTTGTAAGACCTGTCGACCATGAACTCGCCCATCTTCGATGTAGGCTTATGGATACCGGGAGTATCCGTGAAAATGATCTGCGTATCTTCGGTATTATATATGGTCTTAATGTTTGTTCTTGTAGTCTGCGGCTTATGGGATACGATGGCAATCTTCATGCCCGTGATGTAGTTCAAAAGCGTTGATTTGCCAACATTCGGACGGCCCAAAAGAGCTACCGTACCGCAGTGCTTACAAGGTGATCCTGCAGGGATCAGGCCTTCAGACTGGATAAGATCTTTGTGGTTATCCATCTCATAGATGTCCTGAATCTCGTCATCGAAAGCAAGACCGATGTCTCTCATCAGTCTCTTCTGCTTGTCGATCATGATCTTCTCGTCTGTAGGATCGATGTGATCGTAGCCTATAAGATGAAGAAGCGAATGAGCAATGAGGAACATCGCTTCACGCTCAAAAGAGTGACCATAGGATTCCGCCTGAGCTTCACAGGCAACGGGATTTATAAGGATATCTCCGTAGCAGAGGACCTGATTGCCGTCTTCGTCAGTCTCAAAGTCGCCGCTGTCAGGGATCTCAACAAACTCTCCTTCTCTTAATTCCAGCATGGGGAAAGAAAGACAGTCCGTCTCCTTATCGATATCTCTTTGCTCTTTATTGATCTCTTTTATCTCAGAAGGAGTAACGAATGTAAGCGTTGCATAAGCGTCTCTTAATGTCCTTGTTACCTGAGGCGAGGTGTAATCGCCGCTTATGACTGCTTCACTGAGCTTGATGATGTATTCATCAAGACCATTAAGCTTCTCTTCAGAAAAACCTTCTGCGTTGTTAACTATATCTATTCTCATTCAGGGTACTTGATCCTTTCGTGGAAGACACCGGCATATACCTGCTTGAAGGCGATGATGATCTTCTCGACATCATCAAATGACAGACCGGAGTTAATGAGCTGGTCCTGATCGATCTTATCCTTGATAAGGACTCTGATCAGCTGCTCAGCACCGGAGACATCAGATGTTTTCATGGATCTGACCGCTGCTTCACAGGTATCAGCGAGCATAACGATAGCTGATTCTCTTGATGAAGGTATATGTCCTCTGTATCTGAAGTTGTTTACATCAGGGAGCTCCAAGCCCCTTGCCTTTGCGTCTTCAACAGCCTTCTTATAGAAATAAGACGGGTATGTCGTTCCGTGGTGCTCATCAATGATCTTGATAATGGCATTGGGAAGTCTTTCCTTTTTCGCGAGCTTGACACCATCTTCAGGATGCTTGGTGATGATAGCAACGCTCTCCATAATGCTGAGTTTGTCGTGAGGGTTCTCTCCGCCATGCTGGTTCTCAGTGAAATACTCAGGATTCTCGAGTTTGCCGATATCGTGATAGTAAGCTGCAACCTTGCAAAGGAGCGAATCGGCGCCGATAGCTTCAGCGGCGGAGTCGGCGAGGTTAGCAACCATCATCGAATGCTGATGTGTGCCGGAAGCCTCAAGGAACAGACGCTTCATAAGGTGCTGGCCCGGCTGGCTTAACGCGATGAGCTTAACCGGCGAAGCGGCGTTGCATACGAGCTCGAAGATCGGTGAGAGACCGATTGCGGCAACGAGCGATGCGATCGTGCTTACAAACGTGAAGATAACAGAATTCAAGTATTCGCCTCTCGTGTTACCGATGAGGAAGTTATATGCGATGCTCGCGACAAGAGTTGCGATCGTCGGGAAGAAAATAAGAGATGCATTGTTGATGATCTTGTCCGTTCTGCCCGCAAAGATCGAACACAATATGATGCCGACGAGATTGATCAGGAATAATTCAGGATCAAATGAGTACATCGGCCAGATGAAAAGCAGATTCATGACCGAGAGTATGATGCCGTTCTGCGTACCTAAATATGTGGCACACACGGCCGCAAAGAATATGATGATGCAAAGGAGCGTTGAGATCGTGGAAAGATATACTGACGTGCCTATGGTTATAAGCGCCGTTGTGATCATAAGATAGAAGACCGGCGTATCGACCTTAAGCTTCTTTCTCTCGATATTGAGATAAACAGTTACAACGCCTGAGATTATCAATACGTATATCGCGACTCTCGCGAAAATGACGAAGTTGAACGACTGGTCTCTGATGAGCTCAAGTTCAACGAGATTGCTGTAGACATGCTCGTCAATGATCGCACCGGATTCAACGAGCTTTGTACCCTTCTCGATGATGACAGGCTCATTGATGACCGCGATATATGCGTTGTTCGCAGCATCTTCTGTAGCCTTCTCATCATATACCGTATTAGGCTCCAGGATAGTTATGAGCACTGCAAACATTGAATCTGCAAACTTGGTATATGAAGGATTGGACTCGCAGAAAGTATTGATCTGTTCAGTGATCTTCGCAGGAAGCATTGCGTCATTGACGTCACCGAGCATAACGAGCTCAGCAATGGCCGTAGTCTTCTCTCTGATATAAGTGAATGTCGAATTACTCATCTCGAAGAATGTGACGACGCTCTCAGGTTCTATCTTCTTGCCTAATGTCTGCTCGACATTGACGGACAGCTGGTAAGCAGATGCAGAGGGCGACAGCGGAGCCTGAAGATCGGCGGACTGTGAACTCTTTCTGATCTGGTTCGCGAGGTCAAAGAATTCATCAACATCGTCGACGAATTCCTTGGATTGCTTCTCGGATCTTACGAAAATATCCTCTACGGTATTTTTCGCGATAATGGCCCTTCTCTGTGTCTCGAAAGAATCTGCAAAAGCTCTTGTCGCATAGATATCCTGACCGGCAATCGAGCCTACCTCATAATCGTAGCTCACGGGAAGCGAGCCGTAGAAAACGAGGAAGATAACAGTCAGTGCTGCGAGCACCAAGGAAAGGACCTGATGGAACTTTAATTTTGTGTGTTTATTGCTGCTCATAAGTCACCTTGCTTAGCATTCTCATAAGCTTTGACGATTCTGGCTACAAGACTGTTTCTTACAATGTCAGAATCATTGAGGCTTACGATTCTAATACCTTCTACTCCGTCTAAGACCGTAATGGCATCTTTGAGGCCATTAGGTATTCCCCTTGGCAGGTCGATCTGCGTAAAGTCGCCGCATACGCAGGCCCTGCAATTAACTCCTAATCTCGTAAGGAACATCTTCATCTGTTCAGGCGTCGTGTTCTGCGCTTCGTCAAGAAGGACAAAACAGTCATCAAGGTTTCTGCCTCGCATGAATGCAAGAGGAGATACTTCGATCACGCCCTTATCGTAATAACGCTCAAACATTTCCTGACCTAAGAGTGCGGAAAGAGCATCATAGATAGGTCTCATGTAAGGATTAACCTTCTCTTCAATGTCACCGGGCAAAAAGCCTAAGCGCTCACCGGCTTCGATGGCAGGTCTTGTAAGGATGATCTTGGATACTTCCCTGCTCTTTAATGCCTTAACAGCCATGGCAACGCCGAGGAACGTCTTTCCGGTTCCTGCAGGACCGCAGCAGATAACGAGTTCTGTTTTCTTTAATGAATCGACATAGAGCCTCTGGCCCAATGTTCTGGGCTTGATGGCTCTTCCGGAAGGCGTCATGTAAAAGACTTCGTCCGAAGTCTTAAGGAACTCCTCAAGCCTTCCTTCTTCTGCAATATTCAAAAGATATGAGATATCGGTCTCGTCGATCTCAGAATCAGCTGACAGCTTGTCTAAGGCAACAAATACATCTCTGGCCGTTAAAACGTCTTTGGTCTCACCTTCGATAACAAAGCCTTTGCCATCGTGCTCTATCGAGACATCAAAATAATCGGCAATTCTTGAAGCGTATACGCCGGCCGTATGAAGCGAATTTCTAAACTGTTCAACTCTTTCTTCCAAATGAGATCTCCTATAAAAGAATTATTATGCTAATTAAAGTTTACGTCAATCTATCCCTTAAAGCTTTCCAGCACCTTTTTATAGTAATCCGGGATATCGACTTCGAAGTGCATCGTCTCTCCGGTCCTCGGGTGGACGAATGTGATCGCCTGGCTGTGCAGAGCCTGTCCTTCAAGACCGTATGTCTTCCTTCTTGATGCATAGACCGGATCACCGACAACCGGATGTCCGATATAAGCCATATGGACCCTGATCTGGTGCGTCCTTCCCGTCTCTAACACAAGCTTTACGTCTGTTATATCGCCAAGCCTTTCGAGCACTTCGAAATGAGTTACGGCAGGCTTGCCGTCCTTACTTACGGCCATCTTGCGCCTGTCGTTGGACGAACGCCCGATCGGAGCATCGATCATGCCCTTGTCCTCTTTGACAAAGCCGTAGACCAGAGCCCTGTATTCTCTTACGATCTCATGCCTTGAGAGCATGTCGGCAAGCTTAAGATGCGTAAAGTTATTCTTACAGGCAAGCATCAGGCCTGATGTATCCTTGTCGATACGGTGAACGATGCCGGGCCTTACGACGCCGTTGATATCAGACAGATCGTCCTTGCAGTAAGCCAGGAGCGCATTTACGAGCGTACCTTCGCTGTGTCCTGCAGCAGGATGGACCACCATTCCCTGTGGTTTGTTGATTACGAGAAGATCGGAATCCTCATAGACGATATCAAGCGGAATGTCCTGAGCGATAAAGGAATCGTCAGGAGCAGGTTCGGGGATGTCTGCTTCAACAACATCACCTGCCGAGAGCTTTGTTCCGGCCTTTGTGATCACCTTACCGTTGACAGATACCTTACCGTCATCGATAAGGCGCTTATAAAAAGATCTCGAATACGTCGAATCAAAAGCTTCGGTAACAAAGCTGTCGAGTCTTACGCCTTCAGTCTCACATGTTTTGGATTCAAACGGCATTTTCCTTATTTCCCTTCTTCGTAATGATGAGCCAGAACTCTTCAAAATACTTGGAACCGAAAAGGATTATGCAGATAAGGAGCGCCGTTCCGATTACAGCGCAGATATCGGCAAAGTTAAAGATCGGGAAAGTATAGCTCCCGAAATCGAATCTCAAGAAGTCGACAACATATCTGTAAGCGAATCTGTCCACAAGATTTCCGATGGCACCGGAAGACAAAAGACAGAAAGCTGCAGCAAGGAGCTTCATATCATTTAATGCCGCATAGAGCATAAGGATGAAGATCCCTATACCGAGAACTACGGAGATACCCGTAAGCATATAGATTCCCCACGCCTTGTCCGCAAAAAGCGAGAAAGCGCTTCCCGTATTGCGGCAATGATAGATCGAGAAGAATCCTTTGATCACATCGATCTGCTCATAAACATCAACTTTGGCTACCACGAGCCTCTTAAAGATCTGATCCGCTATGATAAGAACAACAGCAAGAACAGAAAAGATCACACATGCAAGAGGGGTCTTTGCCCTCTTATTAACAACAGCTTCACTCATATTCACAGAACCGCTTAATTGCGGTACACCTTCCGTTTCTGTCAGTCTCGAAAATAATGCCGCACACAAAACCCGGTCCGTCAGCAGCCTCATATTTTGCAGGAAGCTTATATGCAAGCCTCTTGATGGATGCTTCAATGCTCATGCCAAGTATGGATTCCTTTGCCCCGCACATGCCTGCATCGGTAATATAACCTGTTCCTTGCGGCAGGATGGTCTCATCAGCAGTCTGTATATGCGTATGAGTTCCTGCAACTGCTGATACCTTGCCGTCGAGATAATAACCCATGGCGCACTTCTCGGATGTGGCATCACAATGGAAGTCCAGGATCACGGTATTACAGCCTTCAACACGCTTTAGCCTGTCAACGATCCTGTCAGCGCAAGAGAAAGGATTATCCGGGAGCACATTAGCATATACCTGGCCCAGAAGATTAAAAACTCCGAGCTTCTCCCCGTTCTTCTCGAAGATGCAGTAATCGTTACCCGGCCATGAAGGGCTGAAATTAGCCGGTCTGGCAACATTCTTTATCTTGGATATCTGACTCATAAACTCTCTGTTGGAGAAAGTATGGTTTCCCATCGTGAAAAGATCTGCGCCTGCAGCTTCAAGATCCCTTAACATGTTGATCGAAGCACCAAGGCCGTTTACGCTGTTCTCGGCATTAACAATGCAGCATTCTATGGCATTATTCTTAAGGAATGAGGGCATGACCGTTTTGAAAGCACGACGACCCGCGCTGCCAACGACATCACCAACAAAGCATACTCTCAAGAGAAATACCCCCATTCTTTTTATTAATTAAAAATTATATCACATGAGAGCTTTAATTCCGAAGTTTTGAAGATCAGTTATTTAAAGGAGGCTTAGCTGATGTCCATCTCCCCAGGCAAACAAAAAGGACCTCAAGCCATATAGGCTTAAGGTCCTTGGTTTGTTTTGATAGATGATACTAACGTGTTAAATAATATATACAAAAATAATTAATTATTTAGCAACGTCAGTTGCCCTAGTTTCTCTGATCACATTTACTTTGATCTGTCCGGGATAATCGAGTTCGTCCTCAATCTTCTTGCAGATATCACGGGCCTTGAGCGTCATCTCGTCATCTGAAACCTTATCAGGTGAAACGATAACACGAATCTCTCTGCCTGCCTGAATGGCAAAGCTCTTTTCAACACCCTCGAAGCTTGTTGCTATCTCCTCAAGCTTCTCGATTCTCTTGATATATGTCTCGAGATTCTCTCTTCTTGCTCCGGGTCTTGCTGCTGAAATCGCATCTGCTGCAGCCACCAGCACAGCTTCTGCGGAAAGAGGCTCAACATCACCGTGATGCGCCTCGATGCAGTTAATGACTGCGGGACTTTCATGATACTTCTTCGCGATCTCGACACCGAGCTGGATATGTGTTCCTTCCTGCTCGAAGTCTACTGCCTTACCGATATCATGCAAAAGACCGCCGCGTCTTGCAAGATTACTGTCAAGTCCGAGTTCGTCCGCCATCATTGCTGCGATCCAGGATACTTCAATGGAATGCTGCAGTACGTTCTGTCCGTACGATGTGCGGTAACGAAGACGTCCTAAAAGCTTGATAAGCTCAGGATGCAGATTCATGACTCCTGTATCGAATGCTGCCTTCTCGCCCTCAGTCTTGATAGTCTGATTGAGTTCCTTCTTTGCCTTGCCGGCCATCTCTTCGATTCTGGCCGGATGGATCCTTCCGTCTGCTACGAGTCTCTCGATTGTCATTCTGGCGATCTCTCTTCTGATGGGATCGAAAGATGAAAGAACGATAGCTTCGGGAGTATCGTCGATAATGAGATCGACTCCTGTAATTGTCTCGATCGCTCTGATATTACGTCCCTCACGACCGATGATTCGACCCTTCATCTCGTCGTTGGGGAGATTTACTACAGATACTGTGACTTCGGAAACATAGTCAGATGCATAACGCTGGATAGCGTTTACGATAATGTCTTTTGCGACCTTATCGGCATCCTGTTTAGTTTTCTCTTCCATCTGCTTGAGCATAAGAGCCATATCGTGTGTATATTCACGCTTTGCTTCATCAAGCACTAAGCTTCTGGCATCAGCAACCGTAAGGCCTGATACTTTCTCAAGTTCAGTCTTCTTACGCTGCTCGTAATCCTTGGCCCTGGCCTCGAGTTCAGCAATATTCTGCTGACGTCTCTCGATTTCCTCCTGCTTGCGCTCGCAATTAGCTTCAATACGATTGATATTCTCTTCTTTCTGCTCGAGCCTATTGCGCTCTTTTGCAAGTTCCTGCTTCTTCTCTCTGGCTTCACGCTCCAGCTCGGAACGGACCAGTGAGACTTCTTCTTTTGCCTGCAAAAGCAAATCACGCTTGTTGTTTTCAGCTTCCTTCTGTGCATTTGCGAGAAGCACATTGCTTTCCTCCTTGGATCTAGCAATATCCTCCGCAAGTCTCTTTTGCTCACCGGAAATACCGGATTTAAAATAGACTGCCGCAATTAATATACCCAGAATAAGTCCAACAACGCCCGCAATTATTACAAATAATAACGATACTTGTGGCACGTTGGTACTCACCTCCAAAATTATTTAGTTGTCAAAGAACGTATAAAATGGCTCTGACAAGCCATTGAATATTGTAGAAATAAATGCCCTATCTGTCAATAATTTGTTAGAATGTAACAATGCGAATAGATTATTTTGTTCAAAGTGAATATAACGGCCTGGAAATACAGCAGATCATGAGGCGCGAGTTCAAGATGAGCACCACATGGGTAAAGCGCGTAAAGCTGTATGGAACGGTAGAATTAAACGGTGTCCACGCCAGAGTCAAGGATCTTGTTAAGACCGGCGACCGGCTCTTTTTCGAATACGAGGATAACTCAGGAAAGCTCACTCCCCCGCCCAATGTCGGCATAGTTTACGAGAATGAGCACTATGCCGTTGTTAACAAACCCGCAGGCATGGTCACCCACCCTTCCCACGGGCATCTTGAGGATTCCCTCCTGACCAGCCTTTCTGACAACAAGCTGCATCCCGTCATGCGCTTAGACAGGGAGACTTCAGGCCTTCTTATAGTCGCCAAGGACGGTTATGCCCATAACATGCTCGCCAATGCCGATATCAGGAAAAGCTACAAAGCCCTTTGTTACGGCAGGTTCGAGCCTTCGGAAGGAACTTTGGACTTCCCTATCGCAAGGCGCCCCAATTCAGTCATGATCAGGGACTGCACAGAAGACGGCAAACCTTCCGTTACCCACTACAAGACCCTTTCCTACTTTGAATCCGCTGACATCTCACTTGTCGGATTCGAGCTTGAGACCGGAAGGTGCCACCAGATAAGGACCCATTGCTGCCATGTAGGCCACCCGCTCTTAAGTGACGGTCTCTACGGCCCTCTTTCAGATGACAATCCGAACGAAGGTTTGAGGCAGCAGGCGCTTGTTTTCGACGGCAAGGTCGGAAGAGTCGCACTTCACGCATATAAGATCGAATATAAGGATCCTTTCGACAACGGGAATATAAAGGTGTTCGAAGCACCTCTCCCTTCAGACATGCAAGCCCTGGTTGATGAGATAAGTTAAGATCAGGAGAACTTTCCTGCGATGGAAGTGTCGTTTAAGAAAGTGTTCGCGTTATAAAGCCAGAGCATGTCAGTCACGCTCTCAGTGTCGATAATGTCCTGGATATTGCCGTTATAGTATCTGGGGTCGATTACGATTATCTTCTTATAATGCGGAATGAGCAGCGGTATAAGGCTGTTGGCATAGGAATCCTTCACTACCATCAATACCTTTTCATTGGGAGCACTGCTCTCGATTACGACCTCCGGATAGTTCCCTCCGAAGAACACCTCATATTTGCTCTTGGTGTTGAGCTTCTGCTGATCGAAGACAGATGTCGTTACCCTCTCTTCTTCAACATAGGTCACGCGGTACATGACGTCAGAGGGGCTCGTGGGAATGCTGATAGTGTCTTTGGCACTGAATATGCCTGCTGAAGATGAGAGCGTTCCCTGGAAGCTTCCGGTTACAGGCAGATTCTGATATTGATAAGCAGCAGGATCAAGGCCCATTCCCCTTGCTATCTCTGCATAAGCAATGTCTACGGCCTTTGAAGTCCAGTGATGGTCTGTCTTGTAATAGAGCTCCTGAGGATCCTGAGCCTTCTTGAGAGGGCCGCAAAGATCGATCGGAGTATAGCCGCTTAAGCTCTGGTATATCTTATTGATCTGCTCAGTCTGGTTCGTAACCGGCGCATTGGAAGGCAGATAGTCCTTTACGATCTCAGTTGAATTGGGCGCGATCGCTATATATGTATTGATGCGCTGATTATTTGCCCTAAGGTTATTCATAGCATCCGTTGTCTTCTTCAGCCTTGCTTCGTTTAATTCTGCCGGTTTCTCGAAAAGGAAATGCTTCTTGCCTATGTATACATCATTGATATCCCTCTTACCGAAGAAAACATCGATGTTCGTCCTTAAGCTTACGAGCTTGTCCCTTAAGAGGAACTGGTCAGAAAGATATGCCTCAGCATCGTCCATGAACTTTCCGTCCATGAGAGATGACCAGCTGAACTGAGGCTTTGTCGTAAGATAGCGGTTCTCATTCTCACTGTATTCCCTGTCCTTTCCTATAAGCGACAGAAAGCTTACGGCAAAGAGGATCACGGTTACGATAAGCGCAGATAAGCATTCATACACAAAGTAATCCTTCTTAGGGGACTTCTTTCTGCTCTTGATATTCTTATTGTTTACCTTTTTCTTTTCCATACCGTCAGAACCTGAAATACAAGAATGGGTTATATGTCTCACTGATCATGAAGACAATGCAGAGAACGAACAAAAGCGGTGTTAATGCCAGTATCACCCTGCTTCGCTTCTTCGGGCTCAATAAGCCTATAAGGAACGAATATGCGGGAAGTGCGCATGCAAAGCCTATGAGGAGCAATGCGAAGTTCGTTGTAAGCAGGAATGATCCCGTGGAATCCGCAAATGCAGAAGCTCTTCCGAACATTACGCCGATATACCTGAATGCTTCACCTATGGACGGTGCAGAGAAAAGGACCCACCCTACCATCACGCAGATCATGGTAACGAGCCATCTAAGGATCTTCGGTATCCTCTTAACAAGATTATCAAGGATATATTTCTCCAATATGAGGAGTATTCCGTAGTAGATGCCCCAGAGCACGAAGTTCCATGCGGCGCCGTGCCAGAATCCTGTCAGGAGCCATACGACCATGAGGTTGAAGATTACCCTCGGTACCTTGCACCTGTTGCCGCCCAAAGGGATATAGACGTAATCCCTGAACCAGGAAGACAGTGACATGTGCCATCTTCTCCAGAAATCGGTGATCGACACGGCAATGTAAGGATAATTGAAGTTCTCACAGAATTCGAAGCCGAATACGCCTCCGAGGCCAATAGCCATATCGGAATAGCCCGAGAAGTCGAAATAGATCTGGAGCGTATAGCAGATAATGCCGATCCAGGCAGTCAACACGCTCATGTTATCCGTCCCCGCTGCCTGGACAGATGCATATATGCTGCCCAAAGTGTTAGCGAGGATGAGCTTTTTGGAAAGGCCAATTATGAACCTGTTCATACCCTTCGAATAAGAGCCCCAGTTCTCCTTACGGTTCATGAGCTGGTCTTCTATATCCTTGTATTTAACGATAGGGCCGGCTATAAGCTGCGGGAATAATGATACGTAGAGAGCGAAAACAAAGAGCTTCTTCTGCGCTTTGATATTCCCGTTATACAGATCGATTATGTAGGACATGATCTGGAACGTATAAAAGGAAATACCTACAGGAAGCGGGAGATTAAGAGGCCTTAAGCCCAATCCCGTAATGCCGGCAAATGTGCTGATGAACAGATTCGCGTACTTAAAGAACCCCAGAACGCCGATGTTGAAGATGATGGCAAAGATAAAGAGTGACTTTGCTTTCTTCTTATTCTTCCTCTTCTGTGCCTGCTCTATATCCTTGCCGACAATGAAGTTGAAGAATATGCTGAGGAGCATCAGGATGATATATACAGGTTCACCCCAGGCATAGAATATAAGGCTTGCGACGAGTAATATGAGATTCTTGACTGCCATGCTCTTCGTTATCTTTACGCCGAGCAGATAATACAGTGCCATCGTCAGGGGCAGGAAGACTATTAAAAATGTAGCTGAACTGAATACCATTTCTTATCCTTACCCTTACAATGCCTTTTTATATGCCTCGTACAGCGCGTCTGAATTGACGGCCGTGCAGTAGAAAACGATGTTGCCGTTGATCTTGATAACCGAATCTTCCAAAAGAGCGTATTGCTCGGGAGCATAGTTCTTATAAAGATTCTTGCGGTCGGTAACCCTGTTTTGGATTGCCTCTTTGAACTCACCTGTATCACCGGAATCATTGAGCTTTACTATGAGCATCTCCGTAACATCCATTACGTTATCGTTAGCGTAATAGACAATGCCCTCTGTCTTATCGATGTCTATGCCGAAGGCCTTGCCGGCATCGGCGTTGGATTTTCTTGCCATCTGATCCTGAGTCATGACATTTATGACAGGCGCGGCAACTTCATCCACACTCTTTTCCGTGCCGCCGCTGTGCGTTGCGCAGATCCATACTATGAAGAAGAACAGCGCGATCACGCAAAGGACTTCATATATCAGGTAATTCTTGTACTTCATGTATTTTTCATGACCTCCGTATATACATATGGGAGGTACTGGTCCGTATAGAATTTCTTCAGAGGATGGATGCCGTCAGCATCGTAATAGTTCTCCTCGAAGTCATTGAAAAGGATCGTATAGTCAAGGAAATGTATTCCGAGATCAGAGCACATGCCGGCAAGTCTCTCGTTGTAATAGCTGATGTTCTGGAATTTCTTCTGCTTGGCTGCAACACCGGACTTTACCGGGAAGATGCCGTCAACAAAGATAACGGTATCGGGCAGCTGCTCTTTGAGCTTCAGGATGCTGGCTTTATAGTCATCAATGAATTTGTCGGCAGCATCTTTCGAGCCGATCGTATTGGAACCGTAATGAAGCACGAGGACTTTCGGCTTTAACGCGACGATATAAGGAAGATTAGCGTCAATGTGGCTCGAATTAACACCGACATCCGCAGTTACATGATTGTAGTCCAGGATATCGTATTCAGAGATAGCACGCATAAGGCTGTCGCCGCAGATATAGATGTCTTTGAATGCTGCCTTATAGTTATTGTCCTTTATCTCATAAAAACCTGTCTCTGCAGGAGCTGCCGCCTGAGTCGGCTCAGGTGTCGGCGATGCCTCGGTATATATCGCGGTCTCGCGTTCATTGAGATAGGAAATGCCTGCCGAAGGATCGATCGAAGTCTGCTTCTGCGGAATGATGACCGTAAGTAATCGAATGAACATGATCCCGATCGTTACCGCTACAATAAGTAAAACAACCTTATTGAATACTTTTCCCACTAATATATATCCTTCAGAATTTATTGTCAGATAAGAGCAGATATCAAAAATATCTAAAACATTTATAAACTTAAGTCTGAAAAAAAACAAGCGAATAATAAGGCATTATTAATCCCCCTCAAAACCAATCACTTGAGGGGGATTTTTATTAACGATTACAACCTTTTAGTCGGTTCCCGTTACTTCCAGTTAAATCCGAAATCCTTAAGAGATGTCTTCATCCAGACCATACCGTTGTCGAGACTCGTAAAGAAGGTCGAACGAAGATCCCAGAATCTGTCGATGATATCATCCTTCGACAAATACGCAAAGCCGTCCGCTTCCATCATAGCGCGGATGTCCTCTTCCTTCATTGTTCCCCATGCATCGTCAATATCGTTGTCGTGTTCTCTGGAAGTAATAGACAGATTAATATCAACGCAATCCTTAAATGCCTCTTTCGATTCAAAAACCTTATCTAATTCACCCGGTTTAGCGCCAAAGCCTAAGTAATACTCATAAGATTTGCCACCATCAGAGCGTTTCTCAAGCTCATAATGATACTGGACGGCAATATCTATTCCGGATTTGCGGTTGGACACTGAGACATAACACCAATCACTCTTTGTAATATAATTATCGTTATCGATATCAATATGGTGATAATACATGCTTGCCCGGCTGTCATTATCCGCGGAATACTGTACCTGATCACTACTGGACAGCATCGAATAAGAATCCTGACCCGTTGTAGTATGCTGACCATTGCCGAAATCAGTTTTCATGAACTTTCCGACAACATCATAATAATATTCTGTCCAAGCCATACCGCAGTCAGTACAGAAACCGTTTTCGAACTTATGCTCATTAGTTACTTCGACTTCCTTGCTGGTTAACTGCTTGGGATCGATATTCCTGTATTTATCACCCATATCCACGCCGAGATCCTTTAAGCCGATTCCCAGCTCAGGAAAAGCAACATCTGAAAATGCAACAATTCTTGCAAAGATGATCGCAAAGTCTTTCTTGATATCTTCTTTATGTGAATCAAGAGCATCATAATTATATGGCCCTACAGACTCGGGATCTTCGCAGACCTTATCAAAAGTCTTTTCAAATTCTCCAAGAGAAAAATCCAGATTTACCGCATAACCCGTATCACCATACATCGTATAGATAGAAAGACTTACTTCACCGGTATCCCTCATTACATTGATACCGAAAGAATCGCTATCGTTTGACTGGTAACTGAAAAAAATAAGCCTGTCATCAATAAGTGTGGAGCCATCTCCTCTGATTCCGTCAAGATAGACAGAAATCCCTTCATGTCCCTCCGGATCAACAGAAGAGCAATACTCCTGTGCCTTCTTGATGTTGTCTTCATTTAGCTTTGCAGGTGGTGTCCATAACTCTTCTGTAACAGATTCCGAATCTGCACCATTTCCCGTTTCTTTTCCTTCGCTTTCATCTGCCTTTTGGCATGCGCAAAGGACAAGCGATGTCAGCATGACCCCGCTCAACACCAGAGCAACCGCTTTCTTCATTCTTTTCATTTTCTGATCCCTTTCCAATATAGATTAGATAACCTTTTTCCCTGCAAGACTGACCCCCTTTTTTCATTCAGTCAAATATCTTGTAGAAAACAAAAGATGTCAAGATAATTTTACGCATAAATCTGACATATATGCAATATATCTAACATATACATATTTAATCAGTCAGCGGAAATCTTTTAATGGAAACTATCCAAAAAAGCTTAAAGTTCAGTAAAAGATTTGATGAGATCTTCTGCAAGCCTCAACGAAGATTCTGAATCACTGCCGGAAAGAAGTCTCGATACTTCGTTTGTCTTGACTGCGCCTTCAAGAACAGTGCAGACAGTCTCGGTGTTGCCGCCGGCGACTTTCTTCGTAAGAACGAAGCCTCTGTCGGAAGCAGCAGCGATCTGTGCCGTATGGGTAACGCAGAGGACCTGGTGGTCTGATGCGATCGCCTTAAGTTTGTTGGCGATGGCAAGAGATGCCTTGCCTGATACACCTGTATCGATCTCATCAAAGATAAGTGTCGGTATTAGATCCACCCTGCTCAATACGTTCTTTACGGCGAGCATGATCCTTGAAGCCTCACCGCCTGAAACTATCGCAGACAGAGGCCTTACCTGCTGGCCCGGATTCGCGCTGAAGCGGAATGATATGTCATCTATGCCGGACATTGAGAAGAACTTGGCCTTCTCTCTTCTTATGAAGCTTACTTCAAATATCGCATCAGGCATCTCGAGGTCGGAAAGTTCCTTGGTGATGGCCTTTTCAAGCTTCTTAGCATAATCTTTACGCACGGACGAGAGCTTCTCTGCAAGGTCTAAGAGTTCCTTCTCCTTGACGGTGCGCTGTTTCTTAAGCTCCTGCAGGATATCCTTGTTCTTCTCGATCGCGTCAAGTTCAACCTTGGAATCAGCTGCGAACTTATTGATGTCAGCAATGGTAGCGCCATACTTGGCCTTAAGTTCGTAAAGCAGGCCGATGCGCTGCTCGGTGCGCTCCTTCAAGCCTTCATCGTAATTGCGGTCAGATAAGACTTTATCGACATCAGATGCCAGAGCGTCAAGATCTAAGGCAAGTGCCTGCGCTCTTTCTGCAATGTCCTTTAAGGACTCATCGTTCTGGGATGCCTTCAGAAGTTCACGGCTCGCCTGATTTACCGACTGGACCGGGCTTAAGTAATTATTCTCAACATTAAGAAGATCGCCCGCATTCTTAAGGCTCTCGAAGAGGATCTCATTCTGAGACAGCTTCTTCTTCGTGTCGTGAAGCTCTTCCTCCTCGCCGTCCTTGAAAGCGGCTGACTCGATCTCGTTTACGGCGAACTCAAGATAATCCCTGCGGCGCTCCAGATAATCCGGAGAAGAAGATATCTCCTTGATCCTTATGACAAGATCCTTAAATTCCTGAAGGCTCTTAATGTAGTCTTTGTGGAGCTTTACGCACTTCTCACCTGCAAAACGGTCTAGGAGCTTTACATGTGTCGATTCGTCGAAGATAGCCTGCGTATCGTGCTGGCCGTGTATATCGACGAGCATGGCGGAAATATCCTTTAGCACGGCATTCGTAACGCCGGTTCCGTTGACTCTTGCAACGGACTTGCCGCTGTCATAGACGGTCCTGCTGATGATGAGCATTCCGTCGTCATCTTCTATTCCGTTATCTTCCAGAAGTTTTTTAAATCCTTCATCGTTAAGATCAGAGCAGTCGAAAACAGCTTCGGCAAACGCCGAAGGGCTTCCTGTCCTTATAAGGTTCCTGGATGCCTTAGCGCCCATGATAAGGCCGATCGCATCAACGATAAGGCTCTTTCCGGCGCCGGTCTCACCGCTTATGACATTGAGTCCTTTTCCGGGCTCGAAAACAATATTGCTTATGACTGCAAAATCTCTGATCTCAAGTCTTACAAGCATTTAATATCAGCCTTTTTCCATCATGTCTGAGATAGTTGTAAGGAATGCCTTAGCCTCTTCGATTCCGGGGCATGCGGCAAAGATCGTATCATCACCTGCGATGGTTCCCGCGCAGTCTTCAAGATGCATCGAATCAAGAGCTGATGCAGCTGCGCTCGCCATACCGGGCAGGGTCTTTATGATGATGATGTTCATAGCCTGATTTACCGATATGATGCTGTTAGAGAATACCGCAAGAAGTCTTCCGGGAGCCGTGTCACCCGTTCTGTCGAGAACGCAGTATTTAGTCGCTCTGTTGGGGAGCGTGATCTTGATGATGCCAAGCTCCTTGATATCTCTGGAGATCGTTGCCTGGGTTGCTTCGAACCCCTCCTGATTGACTCTCGCGGTCAGGTCTTCCTGTGTTGAGATATCATTATCCCTGATGAGCGATAAGATCTTTTCCTGTCTTGAATTCTTAGCGGTTTTCATAGAAGTAACCTCTCTGTACGATCTTCTTTCTGACATTGGCAAAGAAGCTGTCAGGCCTCAGGCAGACAGTCTTAAGGACCTTGTCATATCTTTTGATCTCGATGGAATCATAGCTCTCGAGATCAACAAAATCCCTTCCGTCGGGGCAGATCAAAGGAGCTGATTCAATAGACTCCAACGTGATCTTGATCTCGCTTTCCGGAGTAGCCACATATGTATAGCCGTTGAGCGTATGCGAGCAAATGGGCGTAACGATGATATCCTGCATGCCCGGCATGAGGATGGGGCCGCCTGCCGAAAGCGAATATGCCGAAGAGCCCGTTGCCGTGGAAACAACAAGTCCGTCGCCTCTGAATCTTTCGATGATCTGTCCGTCTATGGATAAAACGAGCGTCGTGATATGGGGCTTTGCGCCTCTGACGATTATGATGTCATTAAGGCAGACGGAAGATCCCTTAAGCTTGCCGTTCTTGTTATAAACGCTGCACTTAAGCTGTGTCCTGTCTATGGTCTTATAGTCGCCGGAAACGAGCTGCTCCAAGTCCTTCTCAAGATCTTCGTTCAAGATCTCATTAAGGAAGCCAATAGAACCCATATTGATGCCGATAAATTCAGTATCGATGTCCCTGTATTTAGCTACCTTTGAGAGGAATGTACCGTCTCCGCCGATAGAGATTATTGTCTTTAAGTCTATCTCGGTAAAGTCTTCGAAAAGCACACCCGGCACTTCCTTAAGCTTCGGGCATACATCATCCATACCGATCTCAAAGACAGGTGTAGCACCAAGGCGGCTGAGGATCTCAGCTGTCTTTTTCGCAGTCTCATAGCCTTTATCTCTTGAACTATTGGAACATATTCCGTAATTCATGAAGACAAACCTCCCATTAAGAAGCTATAGATATTTAATCATTATAATGAATAAAAATACATCAGGCAAATCAGCTTAACGTAATAAAGCCGATTTAATTGAAGATGCCACAGTTATGCCGTCAAGACCGCAGTACTTAAGCTGCTCTTTCTGTGACATTGCCCTGACTATCGGGTTCCTTACGCCGAATACGGTAACGTCCTTCTCAAATCCCAATATCTGAAGTTCGCGCTCCAAGGATTCTCCGAAGCCGCCGCTGATTATGCCTTCTTCAAGGCTGAACACATACTTGATTCCAACCAGAAGATCCCATATCTCCTTAGCAGGAAGAGGCTTTATCATTGTGAGATTGATATGCTTGCCCATGATGCCCTGCTCTTTTAACAGTTCCATTGCAATGTCGGCTTCCTCACAGATCTTGCCCGTGGATACAAGCGCGAAATCATTGCCGTAGTCGCAAACGACATGAGGCATCGTAAGATCTTCCGTCTCACTGTACAAAGGTCCCTTGGCTTCAAAAGGCGAAGCGCCTCTCGGATACCTTACTGCGACAGGCCCCTTAACCGATTCAACTGCATAAGTAAGACATCTCTTAAGATCCGTATAATCTCTTGGGGATAGGACTGTCATGTTGACCATGGAATTCAGATAAGAGATATCAAGAAGTCCGTGGTGGGTATGTCCGTCGTTGCCGACAAATCCCGCCCTGTCTATCGCAAAGACGACATGGCTGTTCATGTAGCAGCAGTCTGTGATCATCTCATCATAAGCTCTTTGCAGGAATGAGGAATAGATCGCGACGACCGGAATGAATCCTGATACGGCAAGTCCGCCTGCCATCGTAACGCTGTGCTCTTCTGCAATACCGCAGTCGAAGAACCTTGCCGGATACTTCATCTGGAAATTATCAAGTCCGGTGCCGAGTGTCATTGCAGCCGAGATAGCTACGATCTTGGGGTTCTTGGCGGCGAGCTCTGTCATGGTATTGGCAAATACTGTCGTATAGCTTGTCTTGGAAGGACCGACTCCTGTCTCCAAGTCGAAAGGTCCGACGCCGTGATAATCCGAAGGATTCGTCTCTGCGGGAGCATAACCCTTACCCTTCTTGGTAATGACATGGATAAGGACCGGTCCTCTGATCTCCTTAGCACCGTTAAAAGCCTTAATGAGATCTTCCATGTTGTGGCCGTCGACAGGACCGTAGTAATTGAGTCCCAGGTCATCGAACATGGAAGGCGTCTTGCGGTACAAAAGGAACCTGAAGAAGTCCTTGATGGCAAGGATCATCTTTATAAGGCCGCGTCCTACAAAGCCGAGCTTTTGAAGGAAAGATTCCGTCGTCTGCTTTGCGGAGATGTACCCTGATGAGATTCTGAGCTTGGACAAGTGCTTGGAGAGGCCTCCGACGTTCTTATCGATGCTCATCTCGTTATCATTCAGGATTATTATCATCCTTGTCTTGCTGTGTCCCAAGTCATTGATGGCTTCATAAGCAAGGCCGCCCGTCAGCGCGCCGTCACCTATTATGGATACGACATTGAAGTTCTTGCCTTCAAGATCTCTTGCCCTTGCGATACCCATAGCAGCGGATATCGAAGTCGAGCTGTGGCCCGTATCAAAAGCATCGTAAGGAGACTCAGTGATCCTGGGGAATCCCGAGATGCCTTCCTTCTGCCTTAATGTATTGAATCTGTCGAACCTTCCTGTCAGGAGCTTATATGAATATGCCTGGTGTCCGACGTCGAAAACTATCTTATCCTGCTTATAGTCAAAAACGGAAAGCAATGCGACAGTAAGTTCTATGGCACCCAGGTTGCTTGCCAGGTGTCCGCCATTGGAAGATACGGTATTAAGGATCTTATCCCTTAATTCCTCACACAGCATCTTTCGTTCCTCAGGCTTTAATGACTTGAGGAATTCAGGTGTTGTATCCTTTCCTAGAAACTTATAATCCATTATCTGTCCCTGTTAACAAGAAAATCCGTTAAAGTCCTGTAATCTGTCGTATCAAACCCGTTATTATCAAACTTATCAAGTATCACCCTGATGCAGTCGGATTCATCTGCAAGTCTCTTCTTTGCGCCATCGAGGCCCAACAGGGTAACGAACGTTGCTTTGGAATCTCTGGCGTCCTTGCCTGTGCTCTTGCCCAAAGTCTCACTGTCCGATGTAACATCAAGGATATCATCTTTGATCTGGAAAGCGAGGCCGATATGCTCGGCAAGTTTTCTTAAGTCAGATGCAGTCTCATCCTTTGCGCTGTCACTTCTTTTCATGAGCTTCGAAAGATAATAAGGAGTAACTACCGCAGCTTCGATAAAAGCACCGGTCTTCTTCCTCTGGAGCTCGGTAAGAAGCTCTAATGAGATCTCTTTGTCTTCAGATGCAATATCTATGCTCTGGCCTCCGAGCATTCCGCTGATACCGGAATTCTCAGCCATTGCAGAAGCTGCATATGTATAACCGGGATGCTTTTCGCACATCAGGAATAATCTCTCCATGGCCTTATTGAGCAATAAGTCTCCTGCAAGAACGGCTATTCCCTCGCCAAAAGCCTTATGGCATGTGGGCTTTCCCCTTCTTAAGTCGTCGTTGTCCAACGCCGGGAGATCGTCATGGATAAGAGAATATGTATGGAGCATCTCCAATGTTGCGGCAAAATACTTAACATCCGCATCGATGTCAAAATCAAGCTTTAACATATCGGAGGTAAGGTACATCATGAGGGGCCTTAATCTCTTGCCACCGGCATAAAGGCTGTAAAGTGCAGCCTTAACGGTAATGTCTTCAGCCTCTTCAAGGGTAAAGACATTTTCCAGTTCAGGTAATATCCACTGCTCTGTCTTTTCCATCAGAGCATTAATACTGTCTCTTTCCATGATCAGACTCCGGTCTCGCTTATGTTAAGAGGATCAGTTGTTCCGTTAGCCTTGTTAACGGCTTCGATCCTTGCTGTTACTTCATTAAGTCTGTTCTCGCAAATGCCGACGAGCTCGATCCCTCTCTCGTAGAGCTTCAATGACTCATCGAGTGTCGCCTTGCCCTCAGAGAGCTTTGAAACTGTCTGGCGAAGCTCTGTCATTGCTGCTTCATATGTCATCTCATTTTCCTTAGACTTAGGCATCGTCCGATCCTCCATCTCCATTTATCGAAATATCTTTTATCTCACTTAACAGCGAACCGTCAGACAGGATAATGCTGACGTTATCACCCTTCTTTACTGATCTTGCAGACTCAACAGCCCTGCCGCTCTTATCGCATACGTATGAATAACCTCTGGTAAGGACATTGTTCGGATTAAGAGCATCAAGCCTTACCTTGACTTCATTGATCTCAGATGATGTCTTCTTAACGAACCTGTCGGAAAGAGCATCAAGCCTCGTCTTAAGCTCACTTACTACAGCGAGCTGCTCTCTTGCATAGAAAGCCGGTGAATGAAGCGCTTTGTGGTTCTTATATACGTCCAAAGCCTTGCGTCTGGAATCAACGAACCGGTTGATGGCAATATCCAGATTAAGGGCAAGATTATCTATTTCCTTCTGAAGGTCATCGTAAGATGCAATAACCATCTCACCTGCCGCAGTAGGCGTTGCAGCCCTTATATCAGCAACATAATCGATGATCGTATAATCAGGCTCATGTCCTATTGCTGAGATAACCGGGATCTTACTTGCGTATACTGCCCTTGCGATGCCTTCATCGTTAAAGCAGAAGAGCTCTTCATAAGATCCGCCGCCCCTTGCGACGATGATGACATCAACATTATCCTCTTCATTGAAATACTTGATACCTGCAATTACTTCAGGAGGACAAAGATCGCCCTGAACGCTTGCAGGATAAAGCAGGATGTCGTGGTGGGGATTTCTTTTCCTGATCGTGTTAACGATATCGGAAATGACCTTGCCCGATGAAGACGTTACGATTCCAATCCTTCCGGGCAATACAGGAATAGCTTTCTTGTGCGAAGGATCGAAAAGTCCTTCATCCTGGAGCTTTTTAAAGAGTTTGTTGAATTGCTCGTGAAGGTCTCCTGCACCCTTGTCTTCGATATTCGTAGCGATGACCTGGAGCTTTCCGCCTGCAGAATAAAAATCGAGACCGCCTGTAACCTTTACCTTCATACCGATCGAAGGCTCGATCTTAAGCATGGAACGGTTCCTTGAGAAGATAACGCAGTTTATGACCGACTGGTCGTCCTTAATGGAGAAATAAGCATGATCTCTGGCAGAGACAGTATACTGTGATATCTCACCGGTAACAGTAAACTCGGCAAGATAAGGATTATCCTGCAGGGATTGCTTTATGTAGCCATTAAGATGGCTTACGCTATCAAAATCGAACATGAGTTCAGAGGCTCTTAACGAAGTTGCTCAATACGCCGTTGATATAAGAAGATGAGCTGTCTGTACCATACTTCTTAGCAAGCTTGACAGCCTCATTGATGGAGACAGAAGTAGGAATATCCTCAACTGTGAGGATCTCATATACAGCGATCTCAAGGATGATCCTGTCGGTCTGGGGAAGACGCTCTAACTTCCATCTCTTAAGGAACGGAACGAACTTCTCATCAAGCTCATCCCTGCTGTTGATAACGCCGTAAACGATATCAAGGAAATATGCATCATCTTCTGTTATCTCAGGATATGCTTCCCTGAATAGATCTATCTGCTCACTGATAGGATCATTTCTAAATCCGGTCTGGAACAAAAATTCCATTGCGTGCTCTCTTGTCTCGATTCTGCTCATCTAAACCTCCCCGGTGGCAAAATCCTGTCAAGAAATTTCTTGAACTTGCTCGTATCGGAAAAGAGGAACGAACCTACAAAGAAGCCAACCGCTGTCATTAATATGATAAAAAGGGTCTTAAAGAACCCGAATATACAAAGTAAAAGACCAATGATAAAAAACAGAACAGCAAAGATAACACCTGCTCTGGTGTTACGAAGTTTCTCGAAAAGCCTGGATAAAAACCTTTCCATTTCTTATCTGCTTTCTACTCTGGTCTGAGCCTGCTCGACCTTAGTTACTCTGACGATAACCTGCTCTACAGCAATACCGGTAAATCTCTCGATATCTTTCTTAACCTTTTCCTGGACCTTAGCCATTGAAGCAGGGATCTCAACATTGGAATAAAGCTCACAGGATACTGTCAGCCTGAGTGACTGGTTCTTTGCAGGAGATGCGTGACACCTTGCGCTCTTAATACCGACCTGCGCAGACTTTGCCGCATTAAGGGCAATACTTTCGATGGCATCAGGTCCGATATCAACTGTGCCGATATCGTTCTTTCTTAATCTTGTACGGTTAAGTCTTCCTGATGTGATGATGTTTGTGATGGATACGATCGAAGTGACGAACAGAAGCATCAGAATGCCCAGATAGATATATCTGCTAACAGGACCGTTAACGATCAGCGACAAAGGCTTCAGGATATCCGCAAAGATACCTTCATCGAAAAGCGCATATAACAGCACGACAGAGAAAACGGCTATTACAACGGAATAAAAGAACAGCAGTGCTCTAATAAAGGAATTCATGAAACCTCCTCTACCCCACAAACATAAACGTCGACGCTCTCCACCGAAAGTCCGGTAAAGTGCTCGACGTCCTTTTTAACTTTTTCCTGAATCATCCAGGCAATCTCGGGAATGATCATTCCGTATTTAACGATAGGATATACGGTAATGGAAACTGTACCTTCGGCAGCATCACCGAAAACTACTCTGACCCCTTTGCCCTCGTGAACTACACCCGCTTTCTCTTTAAGTGCGACCGCAAAAGAAGGAACCAATGACAAAACACCGTCTATCTGGAGCGCAGCTTCAGATGCATACTGGGCTACAAAGCCCTGTGTCATTGAACGATCGCCTTTTATGGATTCGATGTTAGTATTGTCTTCCATATCGGTCCCTTGAATGATCTAAACTTTAAAGGTGCGGATAAAAACTGCCGTAAGCGGATATTACCCCGCTTGCGGCAGATAATAACTGAAATTAAGCTCTTTCTAAGTATTCGCCTGTTCTTGTGTCAACCTTGATCTTCTCACCCTGGTTAACGAAGAGAGGAACCTTAACAACAGCGCCTGTCTCAAGTGTAGCGTACTTGGAAGCGTTGTTTGCTGTATCACCCTTAACACCGGGCTCGCACTCTGTGATCTCAAGAACAACTGTGATAGGAAGTTCTACCTGGAAGATATCACCCTTGTAAGAAACAACCTTGCAAACCATCTCTTCCTTGAGGAACTTGATGCCGTCGCCGATCTTATCCTGGTGGATAGGTGTCTGCTCATATGTATCCTGATCCATGAAGTAGTAGAGATCGCCGTCAGCATAGATGAACTGCATGTCCTGTCTTGTAAGCTGGGCCTGCTCAAACTTCTCGTTAGGGTTGAAGGATCTTTCAACAACGGATCCTGTCTTAACGTTCTTATACTTTGTTCTTACGAATGCTGCTCCCTTGCCGGGCTTAACGTGCTGGAATTCAACGACCTGATATACCTGGTCGTCCATCTCAAAACATAAACCGTTTCTGAAATCTCCTGCGCTGATCATAACTATGTCTCCTTTTTTTAATAAATAAGCGTTTAACTGACTAATTTTACTTGAAAGAGTGTTTCTATGCAAGTGTTACAAATAGAATCAGAATTTTCCTACAAGTCTAACAAGTTTTTCGAATGGTCTCTTGAGCAAAACATACCAAATCTCCTGTTTATGGAGCTTCTCAACCATAAATGTACGGACGCCCGATCTGTTGCCGGCTATAACATCGGTAAAGACCTGGTCGCCGACCATCAGGGATTTGTCCGCAGAAGAGTCCATCAGCTTAATGGCCTTAAGAACGCCTGATGTTCCGGGCTTGTTTGCATAAGTCACTACCGGAATACCGAGCATCTCAGCGATCTTGGCAGACCTTCCGGATTTTGCATTAGACACAAGGCAGCACTTTATCCCTGTATCCTCTATCATCTTTACGCACTTGTAACTGAAGTCTTCGGGCTCAGTCGCATGATCAGGTCCCAGAGTGTTATCGAAATCAAGGAGAGCTGTCCTGATGCCCTCATCGTAAAGCTCCTTCCAGGGCATTACGGTAAGGTCTTTATATACTCTTTCAGGCTTCATCGCTTTGAAGATGTTCAAGATATTTCTCCTGTTCCCAACTGTGCAACTGTTACATACAGACTAATATTTGGCTACAAAATAATTATAAATATATACTTTCGCGCTTGTGATATTATATTAAGGCTAAATGACAAGTCAAGGAGCACAAAAGCTATGAAAGTTACAAAATTCGGCGGATCATCTCTTGCCAACGCATTCCAGATTCAGAAAGTCTGCAGCATCCTTTTGGCAGACGAAGACCGTAAGATCATGGTCGTATCCGCGCCCGGAAAGCGCACCAAGGATGATACCAAGGTAACGGACCTTCTTATTGCCGTTGCCAAGGCAAGGATCGCCGGTGAATCATATGACAAGGAAGTCGCAGCTGTTCTCGCCCGTTATGAGGAGATTGCTGACGAGCTCAACGTAAAGGAGATCCTCCCCGACATCGAAGGCAGACTCCTTGATATCGTTAAGGCTGATTACACAGAAGATATCGCTTACCTTGATTCTGTTAAGGCTATGGGTGAAGACTGCTGCGCAAGACTCGTAGCCTTCTACCTCACATCAACAGGCCATCCTGCCAAATACTGCAATCCTGAAGACTGCGGTCTTTATTTAGAGCATGACGAAGCAGGCAAGGCAGTTATCCTTCCTGAGACATACGACAATCTTGCAAAGCTTAAGGATGAGACAGACAAGCTCCTTGTCTTCCCCGGTTTCTACGGTGTATCCAAGAGCGGCAAGATCATCACATTCTCCAGAGGCGGTTCAGACATCACGGGTTCCATCCTCGCAGCATCTGTCGGTGCTGACGTTTACGAGAACTGGACAGACGTTGACAACGTTTTCGCTGTTAACCCCAATCTTGTTAAGAACCCCTTCCCTATCACGGAGATCACATATGACGAAATGAGAGAGCTCTCTTATGCAGGATTCACGGTTCTTCACGAAGAAGCTATCTACCCTGTATTCGCAAGAGGCATCCCTCTCAACATCAAGAACACGAACAATCCTGCAGCTAAGGGCACATGGATCGTATCCAAGCGTACTCACTACGATTCACTCGTAACAGGTATTGCAGGCGATAAGGGCTTTGCAACGGTTACTGTAAGCAAGTACATGATGAACCGTCAGGTAGGCTTCCTTGCAGCTCTCCTTAAGATCTTCTCTGACGAAGCTATCTCCATCGACCACATTCCTTCCGGAATCGACACGGTTACGATCGTTCTCCGCAAGAAGTACTTCACCGAAGAAAAGGAAGCAGTCATCGTCGACCGCATCAAGAAGGAACTCGGTGCTGAAGTTAAAGTTGACAGAGACCTCGCTATCGTAATGATCGTCGGTGAAGCTATGGCAAATTCCGTAGGTATCATGGCACGTGCAGCATCCGCGCTCTCCAACGCAGGTATCAACCTCCGCATCGTTAACCAGGGTGCATCCGAGATCTCAATGATGTTCGGCGTTTCTGAGTCCTACTGCTCATACGCTGTAAAGGTCCTCTACAAGGAACTCTTCCGTTATTGATAACCTGCTTAAAACAAGAATTTTTAAAGGGGTTGCCTTAACGGCAGCCCCTTGTTCTTTCCATTAAATTAAATTCAGACTATCCTGCCGTCGGATATCCTGACGATTCGGTCAGCAGTCTTGGCAAGTTCGTCATCGTGGGTTACTACGACGATCGTGACGCCTTCGGAATTAATGGTCTTAAACAATTCCGCGATTTCTTTCTTGGTCTTGGAATCAAGCTGCCCTGTCGGCTCATCAGCAAGGATGATATCAGGATAATTAACGATGGCTCTTGCAATGGCTACGCGCTGTTTCTGTCCGCCTGACATCTTTTTTATCTCGCGTTTTGCAAGATCTGCAACGCCGGTCTTCTCCAGAGATTCCATTATCCTCTTTTTTGCATTCTTCCTGTTTTTCGAGAAATACAAAGGAACCATGACGTTATCATAAGCAGTCCTGTAAGGTATGAGTGCAAAGTCCTGAAGCACGATTCCGATCCTCTCGCTTCTTATCTTTGCTAGTTCGACGTCATTAAGGCCGCTCACATCAGTGCCGGATACAATGACAGTTCCGGAAGTCGGCTTATCAAGACATCCGATGATGTGGAGCAAAGTCGATTTGCCTGAGCCTGACACTCCGCACACAGCTACAAATTCGCCTCTTCTGACCTCAAGCGTCAGTTCATCAAGTGCGACTACATCGTCTGCGCCTTTAGTCTTATACACTTTGCTTACGGACTTAAGTTCAATTGCGTTTTCCATTTTTTCACCCTTAATTCTGCTCGGATATGTACTTTCTGATTGCGTTATCTATTTCCTTGGCGGCGTTATCTGCTGAGATGTCACCGGCACAGTATTTATCGATAATGGGATATGCGATATCCGACATGTAAGGCGACGGGAGATAGAGGGCCGCCTTGTTGTTAAGAAGAGCGCGGTAGCTGTCGGCAAGCTTGCTGACCTCATCTGCGCTGAATTTGCGAAGGTCGCCGGGCGACAGCGGAGTGTGGTCAACCTCCTTGCCCTGCTCCATGTCGTTGATCTCCTGGACGACCTTAAGGCCCGCGTCCGATACCTCTTTGTCCGAATAGATCAGGAGCGCATCCTGCTGGTATACGCCGTTGACAGAAGCCTCGCCTGGCTTGATCTGTGAATCGTTATAGGCCTTGGTGGTCATGCCGATTATGTTCTCGATCACAGCCTTTGAGACCGGTGTTCTGGACATGACGTTTGCCGCATCATCAGAAAGCGCATCGTCCGAGAAACAGTATTCAAGGAACTGCTTTACACCTTCCCTGCAGTCTGTGTTCTCGAAAACACCGAAGAACATGTCGCAATTAACAATAGGCAGAGCCATCTCCGGCGCGCCTCCGAAATATTCGCAGAGAAGCAGATAGTTGCCGAACCCTCCGGCCTCGCAATCGATGAAGCCGAGATCGCCTGAGCGGATCTGTGACGCGACGCTCATGTTCTCCGTATATGTGAGCGTCTTATGGTTGTCGATGAACTCCATGTAACTGTAGAGTTTCTCGGAAGAATATGTATCAAGGGTCAACAGGCGGTTCACCAGTGCATCCGTGAGCGTCTTTGCATCGTCGTGGCGGATGACATGTTCACTCTTGCAGGAGAGAATATCACCGGACTTGCCCGCAAAGCCTGAGAAGCGGAAGAACGGCGCTGCAAGGAGCATCGTTCCATCCTGTTCCTTCATGCCGTTCCATACACTGGTGAGGTATTGCGAATCGTTAAGATCGGCGCAGTCGTGCAAGTTCATGAGCATGCCTGAATGCTTAATAACTGAAGCATACAGTTTGCCTGTGCAGATCATGTCGGGGACGTTGCCTGAAGAAAGATCGAGCATTAATCTCTCGGCATCGGTAGTGCAGTACACGCTGTCAGGGATCGTACTGTCCGTATAGTATTTGACCGTCAGATGGTACTTGCGGTTATCGGCATTGAAATCCGCAATGCGCCTGTCGAGCCACTTGTCGGTGACGCCGATCACGGCAAGCTCGATCTCTGTCCTGCCCACTATCTCATCGCCGAGCTTCAACGCGAACAATCCGTCAGCGCCCCTATATTCACCGTAGATCAGGAACTGACCGTTGTTATAGACAATACTCCTGTCCGATGTCACGATCCTGTATTCATCAAGGTTCGCAATCTGGATGAGGGAATCATTGGTTGCAGAGAACCTCATCAGGAAGCGGTCGTTCTTTATAAGATAGACTGCATCGCTGTCCTGCCCGATGAACTTAAGGCTGTCGTTATTTGAATCTGCGGTGATGTTGTACACGCGATCTAACGATAGGCCTTCGCTCTTGAGCTTCACGATATTAAGGCCGCTGCCGGAATCCGAATAAGATGTCAGATACAGCGCACCGTCTTTGCAGCACACGGAATCGAAATAGTAATCGCTGAGTGTCGCGGAAGTCTTTAAGGAGAGGTCGTTTCCGAGCTTTATGATTTTCGAGCCCGCCACAACATAGATATTGCCTGAATCGTCCGTACACATGCCGGAGAAGCCGTCACCCGAAGTCTCTTCGATCACGGAATTTGCGACTAGTCGCAAATTGGCGAAGTCGTATATGATCAGGCGTACAGGAGCGCCCCAGACATCAGAGCCGTTGTCCGTCGCGATTACAAACATGCCGGGAGTGACCTCCGAAGCAGCAAGAACGTTCTCGTCTTTCTGAAGGATGTTATCGATCCTGCAGTTGAGACCTGAGCCAACGATGCCGATATCTTCAGACCCGTATAGGATCCAAGCGATGTCCCCTGCCTTCGTGCCCGTCATGACATAGCCTTCGATATCGTACGAGCTCTTATATACCGACAGAAATTCATTCTCGATCCCGTCACCCGTCAACAAGGTATCAACGCTCGCTGCATAGGTTTTAACTAAAGGCGCGCCCAGTTCCGTCACATTGAACTTGCGGAACAGACTGCAGCCGCCGAGTATTACTGACAGCATCACGATGCATGAGATCATTCTTAACTTATTTCTCATGGTAAGCCTCCGCTATGCCGGCGATCGTCGTCTCAGCCGTAACCGTGGCGAAGAACAGCAATGGAATAAGGATCGCGAGAAGTCCCAGATTGCCCGCGTGAGTCCACCTTGAATAGATGAACAGTCCGGCAATGCCTATGACGCCTGCAAGAATCGACAGGCACGCCACATGTACAAAACGCGCAGCCAATATAAAACCGTTTGCCGCGCCGCATATCCTGTAGCTGATAAACTCGCTCTTCCTGACCTGGATGGGGTAGTTGATCACAGGTATCAGCACTATCAGGATGACGGCCGTTATGAGCGCGAAGATAACGATCTCTTTAAACACGTCGTAGCTGTCCTGATATACTTCCGGCGCCGCGAACTCAGCATCCGGCATGTAGTGCGCCGCATATTTTCTGAGCTTGGCCAGCTCGCCATTCTTAAGGACTCTGTTATATCTGAAAACAACTATCTCCGGATTGTTATCGTCAGCATAAATGTCATTGGCGCGCACAAGGCTCTTCGGATAATTGTCCTTGAGCACCTGTACCTTATCTGAACTGTCGCTGCCGCTGATAAAGGTGTAGCTCGTATAAAGATACATCTCACCCGACATTGAGAATGAATAAGCATTCGCGATCAGGCCCTGCGCGAAAACCAGCAGCGCGAGCGCAAGACACACAAACAGATTGATGAGAGGTCTGTCGGCAAGAGCTTTAATTGTGATCTTTATAAGCCTCATCCTTCGATCCTCAACATCTCTATAGGAGATCTTCTGTATTCGTAAGCGAAGAACAAAAGATTGACCAGAATATATGCGCCAAGAAGCACTCCTGACACAGCCGCAACAGTCTTCCAATCCAGGATAAAAAGGCCGTTCGAATACGACTTCATCACGGAATTGAAGTTATATATGCAAATGCCGGTAACAAGCCCGGCAAGAACTGTCGGAAGATAAGAAAAACACGCGGTCAGGCACACATAAAGCCACGAGCCGCCGTTAAGATAGTAGATGACCAGTTCGTTCTTTCTCAGTGAAAGTTGTATAAGCGTGTACGCGATAAGGAGCTCTAACGTGACTATCGCCGTCGCTATCGCAATAGCCTTAAATACTACGGCATTATCGCTGTCAGCATCGTAGAGCTTATCGCGGTATTCTTCATAAGTGTAAGCGGTCCCGCGTCCGGCAACTTTAAGCACCTGCGGCTTTATATCGCTTACAGTGTACCCTGCTGCCGGGCGGATGATCATGATATCCCTGTTGCCTGTCACATCTTCAGGCAGCACATCACCATAAGTAAACGCGCTCGCGTAAGCGCCCCTGCTGCTGTCGATCTGACAGACATAACTGTCGCCAAAAAGCGCCCTGGAATTGATATCGAAGAAACCGGTTACCTTGAAGCGGTATTCCTCTTCAGGATTCCTGGCCCTGTTCAGGACCAGTGTATCGCCGACATTACATCTTCCAATGTAATTGCTTGAGATACATATCTCATCAGGTGCATCAGGAGAAGGCGCCCTACCCTTCACGATGCGGTATGGAAAACCCTTCAGATCCTTAGGAAGCTGTGCAGCATCCAGGTAAAATGGTTGCCCGGATGCTGCACGCTCCTGGTTTACAAGGGTAATGCCTCTGGTAAATGTCTCATATTCAGCGGCTGATACACAATCAAGATGGTTGATCAGGTTGAGCAATTCATCCGGTTCGTTGCTCCCGCTAAAATCAATCCTTATCATATCGGCCATTGAATATTCCGGATAATAAACCAGCGTCTCATCAAGCCCATATGCTTTGTATGCCTTCAAGCCCTGTGAAGCACTGACATAGTAGCTTGAAACACAAAAGATACCCAACACAGTTACAGACGCATAAAGGACCAGCGTGATGGCGTGGCTTAAAATATGTTCATACAGATGTTTAAAGAATAAACTCATAGTCCGGATGAATGGTTAATTATTAGGATTCGTAATCATAGCCTCTGTTGTAGTACATGGATTTGTTTTTCATGTAATAACCGACATGATATCCTTTGGTTGATGAAGATTTATAGTATGTGACTTCTTTATAAAATAGAAAATTTCCATCTTCCCAAGTCTCTCTCTTCGCTCCTAAGGATTTATTATTTTTAAATGCCTCAGCTGCAAGAACAACTTTATTAGAACCTTCAACGCCATTAAAATAGCAATACTCTCTATGACTACTGAACTTTCCACCTATATTATCGGTATTCTTATCCGCGGAACAAACAACCGCAAATCCGGCAATAACCACAACTGCTAAAACAATTGAAATAATACGTTTAACCATAAAAGTGTCCTCCCAAAATAACATTTCACATTGTGTGATTTTCCCATGTGTAAATTGACCGGCATATCGTTACTGTTAAACCTTCATGTGCAATAAAAATACTGCGCATGACAGTTACAGCACGATGCCATGACACGTTCTTAAAATGTTACTTGAATTGAACCTTGGTAAATCCCCAAATGAATACTAGCATTCATAAAAAAATTTTACAAGTTGTAGCACTAAATATCAAACGCTTTGTTTTACACATTAGTCCCCGTTAGAAATAAAAAGAGCTGCCTCATATGAGACAGCTCTGTAGATTTTGTTTGCTCGAAAACAGCGTTAGCCGTTATTATCTCCACCATTTGCCGGAGGATCTGTGGGTTTCGGCGGCGGCGGCGGATCAGTCGGCTTCGGCGGATCAGTCGGCTTTGGCGGATCAGTCGGCTTAGGCGGATCGGTCGGCTTAGGTGCCTCTGTAGGCTGAGTCGGCTTGGGTGCCTCTGTCGGCTTATCTCCACCTCCGGGTGTAGGTGATGCCGGAGGCGTTGTAGGCGTCGGTGTCGGCTTATTCGGATCCGTAGTCGGCGTTGGCTTATTCGGATCAGGTGTAGGTGTAGGATAGATAGGATTACCGAACTCATCAGTACCGATAGACTCGAGAGTCGGCTTCGGCGTAGCCGTCGGAGGATAGTAAATGTTGTCCTTCTTAACGCCTGTTGTCTGAACTGTCTCACCGTCAGGAAGCGTAACTTCGCCTGTTGTTACCGATGTAGCATCACCGAAGGGATCGAATTCGCTTGTGCCTGTAATAGGATTCTCTGCTGTAAGCTTATCGCTTGCAACATAGCCTGTTACATTGTTTGCCGTGAGGATCTTGGAGAAAGCCTCATTGGTGATCTCCTTAAGAGTTACGGGATCGCCGAGATTAAGAGTTCCGATGACTGTTGCCTCTTCGGAAGCCTTGGAATAAACAGGAACCATATTCTCGGAAGCGTAAAGGACTGAACCTACGCCGACAGGAAGTGTCGTTGTAGTCGAGTCACCGAAATTGATAAGATCCTTCATGTTGAAGATCATGAATGTTACGCCGAATCCGAGAAGAATGCAGACGATGAAGATGATGAGAGGGATTATTATCGTCTTAACCCTTTCCTTGCTCTCATTTACGATAAGCTCCTCTTCGTCGCTCTCGGCATAGCTTGCAACTGCAGAACCGGGAACATAGTTGATCGTATCGGAAGAATCGGAATCATAATCCAAGTCTCTGTCATTTTCGAAATCAGTAAATGCATTGGATTCTGCGGCTTTCTGATTATCTCTTCTTGAAAGACCGGCTTCCGTTCTGAGATTACTGTTGATGACTGCATCGCCGGGAAGCAGGAATGTAGATTCGACCTTCATGTCGATAAGCGTAAGACCGGACTTGATTCCGTAGCTTACAGCTGCATTGATGATCTCCTTGGCCTTGACCTCAGTTGTTAAAGGCTTTGCGATGATGGAATTTCTCATCTGTGAAGGAAGTCTTCTTGAAAGGCCAACACCCATAAGGAACAGCTCATCGTTGTCCTGAAGCTTCAAGTGAACCTTCTTGTCTGCATTTACGGGACCTTCCTGAGGCATCTTTCCGAGATACTGGGTAAGATTCATGTTCTCAGGATGCGTAAGCTCTTCGGAAGGCTGGATAGCGCCCATCTGAACATATCTGTGGGCAACGGTCTGTTCTTCAGTAAGGAGCATGATGCGGTTATTTCTGAAGAGAACCGCCTTCGTGATACCGACATGGATTACACGAAGGATATCGCCTTCTATTACGAACATAGACATTGAAGTCTTGAACTGTGTTCCCTTGTTGGCAGCGAAATTGCATACCTTTACGTTGAGGTTGTTGATTACCGTGTTGGCAAAGCCGTCAAAATCGAGAACAGCCTGATTAGCGCATGCTGAGGCAATTCTCTCCAATTCGGCGTTAAGTTCAAGGTTCAATACTGCGGAAAGGTTATCCGGACCTATAGTCGAGAAAATAGCGCAGATCTGAATAGGTGATGTCGATCTGGCTGTTCTTAAGAACTCGTTGGGAAAATCTTCGATCTTACGTGAAAGTGTAAGAAAGAATACATTCTCCTGAGGCTCACCCTGGATCAGGTTAGTCTCTGCAATACAAGTTGCTACAGTCTTACTCATCTTTATCGCTCCATATTTTGTTTATCCTTTGCTTTATTCTTAAAGCAAATTCTATATTTACCGTACCCGGGCCGGTGTTACGGTCGGGCACTCATAATTCTCCATATTAACTAAACAATTATATCATCAGACTGTCATTTTCCTAATCACAGATATTAGAAGAATACTGTGGCAATTTCCCCTGCTTTGTGTAATCTTCATAACAAAAAGGGGCTGTGACTCGTGTCACAACCCCTTCTATTACCTTAACTGATTCAGTTCTATCAGATGCAGCCCTGAGCGATCATAGCGTCAGAAACCTTAAGGAGACCGGCGATGTTAGCGCCGACAACGTAGTTGTTCTCGCAGCCAACTTCCTTAGCTGTAGCATCAACTGTGTGGAAGATGTTCTCCATGATGCCCTTAAGCCTTGCATCAACTTCTTCGAATGTCCAAGAAAGACGAGCGCTGTTCTGGCACATTTCAAGACCGGATGTAGCAACACCGCCTGCGTTGGAAGCCTTACCGGGTGTGAAGAATACGCCGTTGTCCTGGAGGTACTTAGTAGCATCGAGTGTTGTAGGCATGTTAGCGCCCTCACCTACTACCTTTACGCCGTTAGCAACGAGTGTCTTAGCAGAATCGAGATTGAGCTCGTTCTGTGTAGCGCAAGGAAGAGCGATGTCACAAGGAATTGTCCAGATGCCCTTGGAGCCGTTAGCATCAGCTGTGTATGTAGCGGAAGCAACCTGATCAGCATACTCGCTGATTCTGCCTCTCTTAACTTCCTTGATGTCCTTAACGATATCAAGCTTGATGCCCTCAGGATCAT
>JAEFBA010000129.1 GCA_016292145.1 Saccharofermentans sp. | reverse complement strand
GGCATTGACGGTCATGAACCATGTGAAGCAGTCAGGAAAATGATTGAGAAATATGGCGACGATAGAATGATTCGTAGCTATCAGACCACTGTATATAATCGAAGAGGAGTATTCAGCCCTTCCGCAGGAAAAGAAGAACTCAGGATAGCGGAAGAGTTCAGAGAAAATGCTCGGCATTTAGAACCTCACTATCCAATGACTGCTAAGGTTTTCTTCGGTTTATACGAAACCTATAAGAGAGAATCGGACAGGGAACGGGAGGATGCTGAAAATGGCTGGTGAAAGCATCAACCTTGAGTCCAAAATGGTAGTTGTTGGTAAGCACGGCTGTTACCGGATAAAAAATGAGATTGGCAATGGAGGGAACGGAACAGTTTTTGATGTAGAAATCATAAACGGAGATGAAACACTTCCAAACAAACGGGATTATGTAATAAAAACTTTTAAGTATGCTCATGATGATGAAAAAGAGTATTTAAAGAGACGATCTCGTTTTATCAAAGAGATAGCGACAGTGCTTTCTTTCCAAGAAGAAGTTAAAGGCATTATTCCCATTTTTGATACCTCAATATACCGTGATACGAATCAAGAACCGTTGTGGTATATTATGCCGAAAGCTGATAAGTTTAGGTATAAAAGTTGTGAGAGTGTTGAAAAGAAACTTGAGCATATGCTTATTCTTGGTGATTGCTTAAAACAACTACACAGTTTGGGTTATGCCCATAGGGATATAAAACCTAATAACCTTCTTGTTCTTGATGATCGCTTATGTTTAGCTGATTTTGGCCTTGTCTGGAATGCAAATGGCACTGATGAGCAGATAACAGAGGTCAATGACCGTTTAGGACCATATGCAATTCAGCCTCCTGAACTTCAGCAAATTGCAGTAGTCAAAAGTGTTGATTACAGAAAATCTGATGTATACCTGTTTGCCAAGACCATCTGGATTGTATTAAAGAACGATGTTAGAGGGTTTCCTTTGGCATATTCTCGAGCAGATGATCATGTGTATATTGATAAAGAAAAATACCAGTTAGAGACAGCGGAACCATTACACCTACTTATGGAAGGAGCAACTGAACACAATTGGGAGAATCGGATTGATATAGGCACCTGCCTTTTTTACATAAAAGATCAATTAAGAGTAATCAGAAATGATCTTCCCCAAGAGAGGCTAACAGAATATTCGTATAAAGAGCGGTTAAATCACTTGGATGCAACAATTCTTCCCAATGAAAAAGTATATAGAGAATCATCCGCTATTATAAGAATACTCAATGAGTTTTCGGGGACTGTGAGCTTAGTGTTTATTGCGCATGGGGTTGAGTTTTGTCGGCTTCCCCTCGTAAAAGCGAACCATATTCACGATAAGGTTTTTGAAATAGAAATCCTAAACCCATATGATATGGCAAGAAGTAAAACAATTGAACTTGCAATAGAAAACGTTAGCAAAAAAGATAGTCTAGGTTTTGAGATTCAGTCGGAAACGTATTCTTTTGAGGACAAATTGTACCCAGAGTATACACATATAATAGAAGCAATGAAATGCGTTGATAAACGCGTTCGATTGAATGCAGGATATTTAACAAAAATGGTTCAACTTTGAAAAAAGTATGAAGTTAGACTTGTGACACAGCCACAGAGCAGAGATAGATTATATTTCGGCCAACGTGTCCCACCGTGAACCGTATTTCCGTGAAAAAATGTGTCTCACAGTGAGACGCATTTCTCTGGGCAACAAAAGAGGCGCTCCTTTCGGAACGCCTGAGGTAGTTTGAGAGATGGAATAATCTATTTCATTTCGTTCTCCCACGCGATGCCAAAATACTGTAACGCTGCCTTGAAGTCATCCTGCATGAGCAGGCAGGTGTCCCGGAGGTAACCGGGGGTTTTCGGCCATTCCCGCAGGCCCCGATAATAGAATGCCTTATGCCGTTCGTCGATGATGAAGGGGACGATGCCGCAGCGCAGGCACTCCTTGAACAGGATGAGCCGCCCTACGCGGCCATTGCCGTCCTGGAAAGGGTGGATGCGCTCAAAGGCCACATGGAAATTCAGCAGCTCATCCAGGGTCTTGACCGAGGTTCTGTTGTATTCCCCGATGAGCATACTCATGGCGGAGGCCACCTTGTCCGGCGAGGTGGTAGGCTGTCCGCCCACCTCGTTTGCCACTTTCTTATAGGCCCCCACCGCGAACCAACTTAAGCGGCTGTCGCTGGTTCCATTTTTTAGTGTTTTGTGCAATTCTTTGATAAAGGCTTCACTGAGAGGCCGGGCCGCGTTTTCGATCACTAGGTCGATGCAGCGAAAGTGGTTGGCGGTCTCCACCACATCATCCACGTTTACTGTCCCCCCTTCCATGCCGACGGTGTTTGTTTCAAAGATCAGCCGGGTCTGCTCAAGGGTCAGGCGGCTGCCCTCGATATGATTAGAGTTGTAGGTCATGTCTACCTGAACCTTATGGTAAATGCCACCCGGCAGACGCAGTTTCTTTTCCGTCCGCAGCCGCTCCAAAAGGGTCCGGGGCAGTTCCTCCCGCCGATTGATCCTGACGGGCCGCTCCGCATCCTCCGGGATCAGCCAGGTCTTGCCCTTTAGTACAGCTCCGGGAATGCGGCCATGAGCACAGTAGTTCCGTACTGTGCGCTCCGCGACTCCCCATTTTGCCACACAATCCGCAACAGAAAGCATCTTCATTCGCTTCACCTCCACCTAAGCATACTACATTATCGGCAAAAAGCAAACCCTCTCTTCTGATTTAGTAAGATATTCTTGCCGTTCTGGAAGTGGTAAAGTCAAATCAGTTTCACTCTCTTTTGTTGTAGGTTTATGCACTACAGAAAATGCGTCTCATGGAGAGACGTATTTTTCATACCCTTTTCAGTTCCGCTTTGAAATGCCATTCTTATAATTCAAGTAAAGAGAAGCCGTTAAAGAACAACAACAGAATCACGCACAAACCTCAATTGTATTCAAGAACTGCTCCACGCTGATATTCAGTGTGATTTTGATTTCGTAGTCCCGGAACATATCCACCCGATCAATCAGATGGGAAACCACCATCTTCTTGGTTGCCATGTCCGCACTTTGATAAACACTGGACCATTCCAGAAGATCATCAAATCTTCCGGCGAGGGCACGATAGCT
>JAEFBA010000058.1 GCA_016292145.1 Saccharofermentans sp. | reverse complement strand
AGAAGTCGAACTTGACCTCCTTAGCCTTTTCGAACTCTGCGGAAAGTGAAGCATAGGTGTTCATAGGTCCCGACATGAGCTGCGGGAAGTATGTGGAGAACAATAAGACCTTGAAGAAGTTCTTCTCGGGTGCGATCTTCTCCCATCTGCAGTCTAAGATGTAGCCTGTTGTCTGGAGAACGTAGAAGGACATTCCGACAGGGACTGCGTAAATGAAGAAGCTGTTTGCGCCGTTTACCGCACCGAACATGAGGTTTAATCTCTCTGCTGCGAGGCCGATCACGTTATAGTATTTGACTGCGCAAAGGAGCGCGATGTTGATAACGACCGTGATGACAGTTGCAGCATTACGCAGGGCATTGCTCTTCGACGGACCGGCCAGAAGACCTCCGACATAGCAGAGGACCGCCGATATAAGGACGAACAGCAGCGTGTAGAATCCTAAGAATGCCGAGAATGCGAGGCTCGCTGCAAGGATCACCCAGAAGCGGAAACTCTTGGGCAGCACATAGTACAGCAGCAGGACTGCTGCAACGAAGACCAAAAATAACGAGGAAACCAGCGACATCAGATCACCTTAACCGAGGTGGGCGATGATCCTGTCGACCATCTCGCCGACGTTCTTAAGGCCTGTTGTCTCGCCCATCGTGAACTTGATGCCGAAGCACCTCTCGACAGCAACGATCAGGTTGATGTGCTCCAATGAATCCCAGCCGTCAACGTCAGCTGCGACCGTGGAATCGTTAACAGTGATGTCCTCGTCATCGAAAACATCCTGGAATACTTCATTAAGCTTTCCGTAAATCTCTTCTCTTGTCATTTCCTTATCTCCTTAAAATGCGGATGCAGGTAGCGCCAAAAGTCAGTTGACCTTTATCGCAACGTTGCCGCTCTTATGCGGTTTGTCGAGGTCGAGCAGCCACTCGGAAGTGCCGTCTTCCATCTCTCTTATCTTTTCGAAGCCCTGGAGCCCGTAAAAATCCTTGACCATTTTATTCTTCGCGGTCGGCAAATAATAGCCTTTAATTTTGGTAATATTTCTGGATTTTGCCTCAGCGATCAGCTCATCCATCATTGCAAATTCCATACCGCGCTTTAAGACTCTGCAGCTCATGAGCCACAGGTCGATGTGGAAGAACTTGTCTTTTCCGAAGTCTTCCTCGTGTCCGAAAGCGACCGCAACGACTCCGTTATCGCCGAACTTGTCCTCAAGCCTGCCGTAGAGCGTGATGTACTTGGGGTCAGATGCGATCCTCTCGATATCTGCCTGGCTGCAGCGCTTTGTCGTAAGGTTGAACTGGTTGCTCTTGTTGGTGAGCTCTGCGATACGTGCCATATATACGGGTGCGAAAGGCTTGATCTCAGCGGTCATTTCGAGCGATCTTAAATAATCGTCGTAATCCGTGAACTGTGCGGAAGCCTTTGCGCGTTCCATGTTCGCCTTGTACATTCCGCTGCGCTTGATATCCTCTTCGGAAATGCCGGTGACTTCGAAGAACCCGTTGGAATCAAGAACGTCGATATAAGTCTCAGGCGCGCCGACCTCAGGGACTGAGATGCCGGGGATCTGGTTCTCGACCAGAGCTCTCTCGACGGGGTTATCGTCGACGAAGACGAAGCTGTCTGCGCCGATATTTATCTCTTTTGCGGTATTTGCGATATTTATGTCCTTGTTGTCCCAGTTGGCCTTGATGATGAGGAAATCATCCTGCTTCAAGGTCGAATCGGGTCTTGCAAGGCCTGCCAAAGCATTCTCCTCGTCGTTCTTGGAAGCGACTGTAAGAAGGATGCCTAAGTCCTTATGAGCCTTAATGTACTGCTGGAACTCGGTAAAGAGCTCGGATTCGGCGTCCTCGTGGCCTACCTTGATGTTCTCCGGACCGTCGTCGCCTACGATGCCGCCCCAGAGCGTGTTGTCCATATCAAGGGCAAAAGCCTTCTTGTTCCTGCCGTAAACTGCCTTGATGATGTGCGCGAGATTGAATGCAAAATCAGGGATCGCGGAAACGCTCAAAGCATACTTATATCTGTACCAGTCACCCGGATCTGCCCACTTCTTGATGCCGTAGACAGCGGAAATGTAGTTGATGTCGTTGATATAGAAATTCCTGTGGCTCTGGGCATAAGCGCAGAATCTGTCGTTAAGCCTGTTGATGAAGTTGAGCCTTCCGTGGATATTCGTAAAGTCACTGTTGCCTAAGAGCCTGAAATAAGGCTGCTCGAAGTTGTTCTGGATGACCGTGCACTTATAGCGCTCAGCCAGAGCTCCCCAGATCTGCTCAAATCTGCCCATAGTCTCTTCGATGAGGGCATCGATCTGCTCAGGAGAATCCGTAACAGACGGGAACTTTGCAATATTTCTTGTTGTCGTGTGCACGAAAACCAGATCCGGAGCAAATTCGTCCAGCTCAGGGTTGCCGAAGACCGCGTCTTCATAATATTTGTTGTATTCGGATTCAAAGAATTCGGGCTTGATGCCGTAATTTAACAGGAAGAGTTCTAATATCTGCTTGATGTCGCTGGTGGTCGATCCGCCCAGGATAGCGATCTTCTTCTCTACATACTGTATTCCTTCCCTGGCAAGGAGCTCTCTCTTGATCGCCTTCTTCTTGCGCAGAATAAAGTCGGAATCGTAAGGATATTCAAGCTGTTTCATCAAAAAGCCTCCACCACGGCCTGACATGTCAGGTCATAATTCAACACCCTATAATATCATTTTTACGCTTAGAACACCTTATTTAAATAATAAGTTTGTGTAATATGCAGCCTATCGCTAATTTTTTTGCGTGTTATAACTAGTAGCGGTGGAAATCGGCAGGGCCATAGTGCCCTTTTTATTTTGTTTTGGAGATGCTGACGTGGAAAGTCTTCGTTTTATTATAGATGTTGCTTTGATCCTGTTTGCTGCAAAGGCTTTCGGAATCTTAGCCCGTAAGCTCCATGCCCCTGAGGTAGTCGGAGAGATCATTGCAGGACTCATTCTCGGTCCTGCCATTATCGGTATCGTCAACCAGTCTGACTTCATTAACAAGATGGCCGAGATCGGCGTCATCATGCTCATGTTCGAAGCCGGACTTACCACAGACATGAAGAAGCTTAAGCAGACGGGCCTCAAGGCTACGGTCATTGCCTGCGCCGGCGTCTTCGTTCCGCTCATCCTGGGCGCTGTCCTTTTCATGAGTTTCTACGGCTTCGGCCCCATCGGTTCCGAGCAGTTCATCAAGGGTCTTTTTATCGGCACGATCATGGCTGCAACATCTGTCAGCATCACGGTTGCTGCCCTTAAGGAGCTCGGCAAGCTCAGCAGTACGGTCGGAACGACTGTCGTCAGTGCCGCCATCATCGACGATGTCATCGTAATCATCGTCCTCACATTCGTCTTAAGTGCCAAGGGAACAGGCACTTCAGTATTAACCACAATGCTGAAGGCCATTCTGTTCTTCGCAATAGCGATAATCTCCGGCTTCGTTGTCTACAAGGTTTTCAAGTGGCTCGACGCGAGATATGAACACACAAGAAGAATTCCGATCGCAGCGCTCTGCTACTGCCTGTTCATGGCCTATGTCGCTGAGAGATATTTCGGCATCGCAGATATCACGGGCGCTTATGTTGCAGGCGTTGTCCTCTGCAACCTCCATGACGTCAAGTATGTTGAGCGTAAGGTCGACGTCAGCTCCTACATGGTCTTTGCGCCCATCTTCTTCGCAGGGATCGGACTTAAGGTCTCCTTCGAGAACTTCAATCCCACATTCCTCTTCTTCTCGGTTGCATTCGTTTTCGTTGCACTCATGTCAAAGATCATCGGCTGCGGCACATCCGCAAAACTCTGCAGGTTCAACTGGAACGATTCCCTCAAGATCGGCATCGGCATGATGACGAGAGGCGAGGTTGCGCTCATCACCGCGCAGAAGGGCCTAAGCGCCGGACTTATTACCTCCGACTACTTTACGGCGGTAATCCTCATGATCCTGGTCAGCTCCATACTCGCACCGGTCCTGCTAAAGGTCTTGTATAAACCAAAATCAGCCTGAGCGTTTATGTTAATATAGTCACTATGAGAGAAGAAGCGAGCACAAATAAGTCACTTATCCCGATAGTGATACCTTCCTATGAGCCTGATGACAGGCTTATTGCTTTGCTCGAAGATCTCGAAAACAAAAATATGGGACCGGTAATAATCGTCAACGACGGTTCATCCGAAGAATACGACCCCATCTTCAAAAAGGCTGAAGCCCTGATCACAAAGCGCGGCGGCAAATTCATCTCATACCGTCCCAACAGGGGCAAAGGCCGCGCTCTCAAGACCGCTTTCTCTTACATCGCTGAGAATATGCCTGATGCATTGGGCTGTGTTACCGCAGATTCTGACGGCCAGCACACGCCGGAGTGCATCACCAATATAATCAATGCCCTTAAGGCCAATCCCGACAACCTGATATTGGGTGTCAGAAAGTTCGAGAAAAAGGACATCCCTTGGAAGAGCTGGTTCGGCAACACAGTAACGATCAGCGTTTTCTCATATGTCGCAGGCATGAGGGTCAGCGACACACAGTCAGGCCTTCGCGGCATTCCCTTCAGATTCATGAAGGAACTGATCGGCTGCAAGGGCGAGAGATTCGAATATGAGATGCAGATGCTTCTTGAATGCGCCGGCAGATACGGCCTTACCGAAGTTCCGATACAGACGATCTACGACTCCAAGGAATCCCACCAGACGCACTTTAAGCCTATAAGGGATTCATTAAGGATCTATAAGATACTGGGAAAGAAGTTCATCAAGTTCATCTTCGCTTCGCTCTCATCTTTTGTGATCGACATAATCCTCTTCCACCTGCTCGTGCTCCTTCTGAAGGACTCGTTCCCTTTGCTCTACATCACCATAGCAACGGTCGGTGCGAGGGTCATATCGGCATTCTATAACTATCTCATCAATTACAAATTCGTTTTCAAGAGCCGTGCTCCGAAGACAACGTCTCTTGTCAAGTATGCGCTTCTTGCAGTCATCCAGATGGCTTTGAGCGCCGGCATCGTAAGCTTATTTGTACGCATAATCCCGGGCTGTATCGAGACACTTGTAAAGGCGGTCACGGACACGATCCTGTTCCTTTTAAGCTATGCCGTACAGCAGCGCTTCGTCTTCAGCAGCAAGAACAAAAACAAATCGTAAACCAAGGAGTCCTTAATGCATAAGATCATAGCAATCATTATCTTTCTCATAATGTACATACTGATGGTCGTGCTTCCCAAGCGCCGCGCGCTCGTAGCACTTACAGCAGCCGCCATCATGATAGTCGCGCAGATCCTGCCTTTCAGCAAAGTCCTTCCCGCTATCGACTGGAACGTTCTCATGATGATATTCGGTACAATGGTCATCGTCGATTATTTCATCGAATCCAAGATGCCGAACAAGATCGCCGAATCACTCTTAAGGATATCCAAGAACGTAATGTGGGTAACGATCCTGATGTCATTATTCTCAGGCATCATCTCCGCATTCATCGATAACGTCGCAACGGTCCTCATGGTCGCCCCTGTAGGTCTTGCGATCTGCAAAAAGATCAAGACCAACCCCGTTCCGATGATCATCTGCATCGCGGTATCATCGAACCTCCAGGGCGCCGCAACGCTCGTCGGCGACACGACATCCATCATGCTCGCCGCAGCAGATCATATGAACTTCAATGACTTCTTCTGGATGCAGGGCAGGCCCGGCATGTTCTTCGCAGTAGAGCTGGGCGCACTCCTTACGATCCCTCTCATGATGATCATGTTCAGGAAGAACAAGGAATCCGTTGACTCCCAGGAGCATACACCCGTCACAGACTACGTTCCGACTATCACGATGCTCGGCCACGTCGTGCTCCTCATCATCGCTTCATTCATCCCGAATACTCATGAATGGACAAACGGCATCATCTGCATGGTATGCGGAATCCTTACGATCATCTGGGAGCTCATCAAACAGAAGTCCACAAAGGGCATGTTCCACTCATTAAAGGCACTGGACTACGACACGATGCTGCTTCTGACAGGTCTTTTCGTTGTCATCGCATCCATTAGGGAAGTCGGTGTCATCGATGATCTCGCCGAATTCATCGCAGGCTTCGGCGGCTCCAACAGATTCGTCCTGTTCTCCATCATCGTATGGGGTTCTGTCGTGATCTCCGCCTTCATCGACAATATTCCTTATGTTGCAACGATGCTCCCGCTCCTTGCAGGCGTTGCTTCCGCAATGAACGTAGAGCCTCACTTCCTTTATTTCGGACTCCTGGTAGGCGCCACTTTAGGCGGCAACTTAACACCTATCGGCGCTTCCGCGAACATCGCCGGCGTCGGCATGCTCCGTAAAGAAGGCCACGAGGTCGGCTTCGGTGACTTCATGAAGATCGGCATCCCCTTCACTCTCACGGCAGTTATCGCAGGTTACCTCTTCGTCTGGTTCTTCTGGGCTCCGAAGTAACGGGCAATCTTCTGTTTAACCAAAAAACTTAAGGGCTGCCTCACATTTGAGACAGCCCTTCATCTTATAAATCCGCAATTTGCGCTCAGCCTTCGCCTTCTCCGTAGAAAGCTTCATAAGCGGCTTCAGCTAAAGTTCCGGAAGCGTTTGCGATTACAGTGCTGTCCGGTGCAAGCAATCTGTAACTTCTCTCTCCCAAAGATCCGATCGGCATCTGGCCGTCGATTCCAAGGAGGATGTTATAGAAGCAGTCTGTCAGAACGGAATCGAAAACCTCTCTTAAGAGTTCGTCGCTGGCACCTGCCGCCTTAAGTTTTGCAATCTGCTCACCTGCCATAGAATCGGTGCTGCTCAGATAATTCTCGAGCATTGCATCCTTTTCTTCCCTAGCTGCTTTAGCAAATAATGATGCGTCCATGATAAGTGCCCTCCGGCTTCACAGATATATACCTATTTTATCAGGTGGAAGGCACTATCGTAAAGTGGCTCAGGGCTTGAGCGATTTTATGTAGGCATACGCTGATTCATAATCCTTCAGTTCAAAAGACGGTATGCCCGCAAGAGGATACTCCACATCATCGGGTGCCGGCGTGTAATTCTTTGCAAGGATCACTTTCGTATTTGCCAGATCTTCCGCGAAAACTTTGTTGTACTGCGCCTCAGTGATCGCGTGATCCGCTTCGTAGTATTCGATCGTTACGGTCTCAGCCTCATCGGTGATGTCCGTCAGAACATCGCGTCTGTAGGAGTCAATGAGATTCCAGTTGTAATTGTAGATCTCTGTCCAGTACCTGAACTTAACCTCAGAGCCGCCTGCGTGAGTGACAATGATCCTGTCAGGCGTCTTATAGAGCAGGAAATAACCGCCGTCCGCAGCCATGTAGATGATGTTGGGAACCTCAACGACCTTTACGGCTTCGCCGGCATACTCGTTATAGGTATAAACATAGAGAGTGCTCATGTAAGCAGGTGCAACGCCGTCACTGGCCAGGAATAAGAGCTCCGGAAGACCGTCTTCGTTGATATCGAAAATGCCGACAGGATTGTAATTGTATCCTTCCTCTACTTGCTTAATGGCAGTTTTATTTTTCTCCAACAACTCGAGATATGCATTTATTGCTTTGCCGTAACTGTCAGCAAACGCCGTCGTCATTGCAGGTTCGCCGGTAGGATCGGTAACCTCAGTCACAACGGGTTCTGTAGGCATCGTCGGCCACTCTTTGTTCTGGAGATTCGGCCAGACTTCGGTAAATGCGAGGAGCTCAGCAAGATACCTGATCTCGGAGATCTTCCATTCGCCGTCCACCTTCTTGAATTCGAGCCCGCCCTTAACGGATTTAAGGTCATTGCTGTTCTTGATCGCTTTGACAAGATCTGCAGAGCTCTCACTTGATCCTTCGAACAACGGCTTCCAGTTAACGATCGAATAATCAAAAGCGATCGATGCCTTATCGCCGTCGATACGGATACTGTTGCTGTTGGCATTCAATGCGATCGTAGATGCTGTCGCTTCATAAACATCCATGATATATTCGGCATTGCCGTCGAAGACAAAGCAGTCCTTGATCTCATCATAGCCGGAATCCGATTCATCGAAGACGGTCAGATCCAGGAGCTTTTCTTCGTCCAGCGTTTGAAGCGCTTTTGCGTATTCCTTGATGACACCGTCAACAGCGCCCATCTCTTTGCGCACGCCGAAAATATCACATCCGGCAATTCCGATCACCATCGATACCGCCAGAACTGCCGCAGCTGATTTCTTCAACATAAGCATACCTCCTTATTTAATTGTTTATGAGAGCTTTATCAGATACGAGAGCATGCTCTCGTAATTCATCACCTTTGCTGCAGGTTTTGACAGCAGAGGGGATGCTTCCTCCTCGGACTTTGCCTGGATGTTGCTTGCAAGGACCATTGTCGCCTGGTCGATGTGGACTGTTACCAGCTGATCATAAGCGGCCTGGTCTGCCGGTGCGCCGTTCGCGAAATACTTGTTTACGATCCTCTCAGTAGCGGCATCGTGAGTCTGCGTCAGCTTATAGCTGCCGTTCTTATAGAAGTTCATATCATAAACAATGGTCTCTGTGACAGTTTCCGCACTGCCGCTCGAACGTGTGACGATAAGTGCTACGGGTGAAGTAAAAATGGCATATTCACCGCCGCCGCCGGACAGATACATGATGTTAGGGATCTCTATCTTCTTAACTGCACTGTCGCTGGCCTTGTCGTAAGTGAAGACGAAGAATGTCGCAGAGTATCCTGTCGAATCGGTGGCAGCGAAAAAGTAGAATTCCGGAATCCCGTCGGAATTAATATCGTGAAGACCGCACGTAGGCACATTGAAATACTTTTCGATGATCTGGATCGAATCCTTATTGACCTTCAGCAATTCCTTGTAAGCGCTGACGGCCTTAACGCCGTCCTCGTTCAGAGACATCATGCTCTCAGTCACCGTCGTATAAATGGAAGCGGTAGCTTCAGTACTTTCCGTATTGCAGCCAGAGAAAACCAAAGCCATTGCGGCCGTTACGACCAAAGCCACTGCACGCTTGAACATGACTAAGCCCCTCCTTCGCATGACCCTAAAATAAATGCGGTTGCCGGAACATCTCCGACAACCACATTTTATAACTAATATCTTTTTACTCAAATACCTTGAAGCTTTGAATGATCACTTTTCTCCGTTGAGCACCGCAAGGATATTCGGAAGCTCCTTATCAACGATGTCATTGTCGAGCTGGCATGTTCCCGCATTGGCATGTCCGCCGCCGCCGTATGAGAGGCAGAGCTGGCCGATATCTGTCTTGCCTGCCTTGTTGATAATGGACTTGCCGATCATGACTGCAGTATTCTGCTTCTGGTAGCCCCACGCAACGTGAACGCTTACCTCTGCCTCAGGATACATGGCATAGATCATGAATCTGTTGCCGGTATAGATCGTCTCAAGAGGCCTTAAGTCAAGGAGTGCGACCTTTCCTACGATCTTAACGGTCTCGGAAAGCTGCTTCTTGAACTGTTCCTGCTGCTCGAAATACATTACGGTACGCTCTTTAACATCCGGATGCTCAAGCACTTCATCGATGGTGTGATGAGCGCAGTAATCGATGAGCTCCATCATGAGCTGATAGTTGGAGATCCTGAAATCGTGGAAACGGCCGAGACCCGTTCTCGCATCCATAACGAAGTTCATGAGGACCCAGCCCTTGGGATCAAGGATCTCGTCGATCGTAAAATCAGCTGAATCGCCCTTGTCTACAGCCTGCATGATCTCTTCATTTACCGTCTTGAATTTGTCGGCACCGCCATAGTAGTTGTAAACGACTCTTGCAGCGGACTTCTCTCTTAAGCAGATGAACTTATGGCCATAAGCCTCCATGTTGTTTCTGACGAGCTCGCTCTCGTGGTGGTCGAACGCGAGTCCTACTCTCGGATCGAAAGGAAGATTGGTCGTGATGTCATTCTCATTGATGTCGACCTTGCCGTCCTGAACATCCTTCGGATGAACGAACTTGATCTCGTCGATCATGTCGAGCTCACGAAGGAGCATCGCACAAACAAGTCCGTCAAAGTCACTTCTTGTAATAAGTCTTTTTTTATCCATTTCCACATTCCTTCCTTACTATCGTTCCATCGCAAAGATCATGCTTCCACACCATGATTTATAAGGAGAGTTTAATAGAGTTCACAGTAAATTTCAATGAGTCGCAATATTTTGCGGAGCTCCCCTCAAGCCTTAGTTTTGCAACATCTTAGCCTTGACGATGAAGTATGCGGTCGGTATTGTAAAGATATCATCAGGATAAGGAATAAGTGGTAATGAATAAAAATATTAAAAGTAAAACAGCGATCATTCTTGTGGCGGCAATGCTTCTTCCGTTCGCAAGTTCATGCTCGCTGTTCGGCAAAAAAGCTGTCATAAATGCAGTCACGGAATTCGGCGACGCCATCAAGACCGGCGACGCTTCCAACATTTTACATAAGACTGACGATATCAGCCGCGAATACAAGAAATCTTTCAAGGAGCTCTTAGACCTTAAGAACTATACGGTAGACGAATCCGCCTTTGCCACGCACATGATAAGCACTGTCGAATACACGATCGACGAGAAAAGCATAAAGATCAATAAGGATAAAGCCACGGCCGGCATAACCCTTTCGATCGCCGACCTCGAAGAGCTTAAGAAGAAGGACTACAAAGACATAACTGATCTCACTTCCGCCGTCGACAGCGCGACTAAGAAAGAGACTGAGATCACTTTGGAACTGAATAAAGTCGACAAGGAATGGTACGTCACCAATCTCGAAGACGATGAGTTCAGGGAATTCTTCTCCTTCTATGGCAGCATGCCCGTCATTGGCCGCGCCACTCTCATTGATACGGCAGGCAAGCTTGCCGAGACCATCAAGAACGACGATTCCGGCGCAGCGATCTACCTTGCCGGCTCCAATGCGACGCCTGAGACTATTCAGGCCGTAAAGGAATATTTCGATGTCGACGGAAATCCTACAAAGGAAGACAACGCATTCCGCGCTGCCGTAAGAGACGGCATGAGTTATGAGATCGACGAATCCACAGTGGTCATCGACGGCACTAAAGGCAGCGTTAGCATCATCATCAGAAGACCTAATTTCGAGGTCCTTGCAGGCAAGAACTTCTCTTCGATCCCCGAGATCGAGAAAGCCGTAAAAGAATGTGAGATCATCAACTTCGAATACAAGTGCGAACTCGAGAGGACCGGTTCCGAGTGGTTTGTCACGAACCTTGATTCCGTCAGTTTCGGCGGCCTGCTCTCATACAAAAAGTTCAAGATCAGCATGAAGTCCGTTGACGGCACATACAAGTCATCAATGGACATCACGGACAAGTTCATCAATTATATCTCCAAAGAGTATAAAGTCAGCATTCCGTCAGACTGCGAAGGCAGGATCTATATCCGCTCCACGATGGTCCTCAAGAACGGAAAGTACGAAGTAAAGATCGACCGCGACGCTTTTGCTGCAGACATCAAATCCTTCGTTGAGAAGAATATCGATAAGATCATCAAGAACACTCTCGGCACGACTTCGTCCGTCGGCCTTGATGCCATGGCAAAGATCGCCGGCTACAAGGATTATGCAGACATGAAGCAGAAGATCTTAGACCAGGTGACTGCGAGCGTCGCTACCATCAATACATCAGGCCTTGAGAGCAAGGGTACCTACACCGTCAGCGGCAACAACATAACCTTCAAGTCCGCAACAGACACGATGCCCGGCACCGTCGACAACTTCGGCGACATTACGGTCACCGCTCCCGTCAGCGATCCTGATGCCATAAAACTTCTTGATTCCACTTCGGTACAGATGACGTATAAGAAGGCGTAAGGGTTCATTAATCTGCGGACAGCATCACCGGCATTCCCGCCGCAACCGCCGGTCAACTTTCAGCTTTGAATTTGCGGCCAAAAAGTTGACCAAAAAGCTGACTTTTCGCAAAAGTCAGGTTTTTGGATAGCAAAATGTCCGCAAAATCGAAGCCAAAAAACGACCGGCAAAAACGACTGACGCAATCCATCTCAAACAAAAAAAGGCTGCCCTGCATGCAGCATGAGGCAGCCCTATTGTTTTCAAGCTTCAGTAAAACTATTACTTCTTGATAAGAAGTGACTCACCTGTCATCTCTGCAGGCTGGGGAAGTCCCATGATCTCAAGGAGAGTAGGAGCGATGTCGCAAAGGCGGCCGCCCTCACGGAGTGTGTACTCAGGATCATAGTTGTAGAGGATGAACGGAACGGGATTTGTTGTGTGTGCAGTATGAGGCTGCATTGTCTCGAGGTTCATCATCTGCTCTGCGTTGCCGTGGTCAGCACAGATGAAGAGAACGCCGTTCATCTTCTTTACTGCTTCAACAGCGCCGCCAACGCAAGCATCAACTCTCTCTACTGCTGCGATAGCTGCTTCGAGAACGCCTGTGTGGCCGACCATGTCAGGGTTAGCGAAGTTGATGATGACTACATCGTACTTGTCTGAACAGATAGCTGCGTCGAGTTTCTCGGAAACTTCGGGAGCGCTCATCTCAGGCTTAAGGTCATATGTAGCAACTGCAGGAGAAGGAACGAGTGTACGGTCCTCATCCTTGTTGGGTTCTTCGATACCGCCGTTGAAGAAGAATGTAACGTGAGCATACTTCTCTGTCTCAGCGATACGGAGCTGCTTCAAGCCGTTTGCTGCAAGGTATTCACCAAGTGTGTTCTTGATCTCTTCCTTCTTGAAAGCAACGAACTTGTTGGGGATGAGCTCGTCGTAATCCTTGAAGCATACATATGTAAGGGGCATGAAGCCGTTAGCTCTCTTTAAGTACTTGATGCACTTTGTGTCGGAAGCGTCACCGGGCTGTGCAGCGATATCCTCGTCAGAGTAGCAGAAAGCCTTTGTGATCTCTCTTGCACGGTCAGGACGGAAGTTGAAGAAGATGACGGAGTCGTTAGGCTTAACGACTGAAACGGGCTTGCCCTCAGCATCTACGATAACTGTAGGAAGAACGAACTCGTCTGTTACGCCGTTATCATAAGACTTCTGCATAGCTGCAATGCAGTCTGTATCCTTAACGCCTTCACCCAATACGAGTGAGTCGTAAGCTGTCTGGATTCTGTCCCAGTTGTTGTCTCTGTCCATTGCATAGTAACGGCCGGACATGGAAGCAACCTTACCAACGCCGATCTCAGCCATCTTGTCTACCAATGCCTGGAGATAATCCTTACCGGATGCCGGAGGTGTATCACGGCCGTCGAAGAAAGGATGAACATATACTCTGTCGAATCCCTCTCTCTTGCAGAGCTCAAGAATCGCATAGAGGTGTGTGTTGTGTGAATGAACGCCGCCGTCAGAAAGAAGTCCCCATACGTGGAGGTCGGAATTCTTCTCCTTGCAGTTGTTGATCGCACGGAGGAGGTCCTCATTCTTGAAGAATACGCCGTCCTCGATATATTTTGTGATGAGTGTCAGATCCTGATAGATGATCCTTCCGGAGCCGATATTCATGTGGCCAACCTCTGAGTTACCCATCTGTCCGTCAGGGAGTCCGACTGCGAGGCCGGATGCAAAGCCCTTAACATAAGGGCACTCAGCCATAAGCTTGTCGATTACGGGAGTGTTTGCCATAGCAATGGCATTGTATTCCTTGGTATCAGAAAGTCCGAAACCGTCAAGAACCATAAGTACTACAGGTCTTCTCTTCATAGTATTCTCCTTTGTATTTTAAGTTACCTTACATCAATGTCCGGCCGTAAAACGGTTGAGGCCTTCATCGTACGAATATCCCGCGTTAGCCAGCGTGCTGACAATGTCTTCTTCGTTCACGCCCAGGGAGCCGCAGAGCTCTCTTAAGCTCGCGTAATTGTCTCTAAGCTGCGTATTTACATAGCTCAAAAGCATGAACGGATCTTTTGGCAGGGACATCGAAAATCACCTCTCATCATTTTGACCGGCGACATTTTAACATATTTATTAGAGGCGTGCTCGAAAATATATGCCCATTTATGTCTGTTTCCTGACAATTCCTTTATGCAGTTTGCCACGGCTAACCAATGCCGCCTGTTAATGCATCATTTAACCCAGTTAACGACCTTGAGTCCTTTTACCCTGCAAAACTCTTTTGTGTTATTCGTAACCAGTGTACATCCGGAAGATCCGGCGTGGGCTGCGATAAGCATGTCCATAGAACCTATGGGCGTTCCGCCCTTCTCCAGACTTGCTCTTATCTCACCGTATTCGGCTGCAGCAGCATCGTCAAATGCTGCAATATCAATGCTCGACAGCATCATGGCCAATGCCAGCCTGTTGCGCTCTGTCTGAACACTCTTCTCAACTCCACATGCAAGTTCTGCATAAGTAATGGACGAGATGCAGACATCTTCGGGGCTGATCTTCTTTAATTCACGGAAAACACTCTCGGGCTTATGCTTTATCACATATATGCATATGTTGGTATCAAGCATGTATCTCATAGTTCTTCACGTTCCTGCAGGTATTGCACGCCGCGGTCTTCGATCAGGAAATCCGGTGAGAACATGTCCAAAGATCTCATAAACGTTTCCCACTTGGCGGATTTAGGAACAAGGAGTACCACGTCACCCACCTTGTTTATCATGACCTCATCATCTTTGAACCTATATTCCTTGGGAAGCCTCACGGCCTGACTTCTGCCGTTCTCAAATACCTTTGCCGTCATCATGGTGATCACCGCCTTTCGCCATAAGTATATACCGCGGTATATATCAAATCAACAAAAAATAACCGGATGCTCAAACCTGCATCCGGCAAAACGGTTTATTTGGTTAATTCCCAGAAAGCAACCGCACTCGCGGCGGCAACATTTAATGAATCCACTCCGTGATACATGGGGATCATGACCCTGTAATCGCTCGCAGCGATGACCTCCTTCGGCAGTCCGGGACCTTCAGAACCCATCAGCACGGCGAGCTTCTCATTAGCTCTGATCTCATCATTATCTATGCTGGTGGAATCTTCGGTCAGAGCCATCGCGACCGTCTTAAAGCCGTATGAATGAAGGATATCAAGAAGGTTAAGACCCTCCGACTGTTCCAAAGTTGCCTTGGTCCACGGGATCTGGAAGCACGTTCCCATGCTGACCCTTGCTGAACGCCTCGTAAGAGGATCGACGGATGCATGAGTAAGGAGCACTCCGTCCATACCGAGTGCTGCCGCCGATCTTATTATCGCGCCGACGTTCGTGGGATTTACTACGTCCATCAGCACGGTAATGCGCTTTTTATCCCTGCAGAATTCTTCAACAGATATCTCAGGTCTTCTTCTGAGCGTCATCCAGAGGCCGCGCACCAGAGTGTAGCCCGTAAGCTGCGTTACGATGTCGCGCGCTGCAATATAGACAGGCATCGATGTGAGTTTTTCCTTGCCGCAGTACTTCTCGATGCATTCGAAAACAGGACCTGCCTCAGCTTCCAGCCGCTCTTTCTCAACTAACATCGAGAGGGGCTCATATCCGGCTTCGATCGCGCGCATGATGACGTTCGCGGTCTCTGCAAGGAATATGCCTATCTCAGGCTCGAAATACGTCCGAAGCTGCGGCTCGGTTATCCTGGAAAACACATCCAGTTCAGGCGCGTTGATGTCTGTTATCTCGATAAAGTTCATTTATTTACCTGCAGTATTTTTCCTCAAATTCATCAAGGACACGCTTTAAACCGCTGTCCAGAAGGAGTCTTCCCTTCTTCCTGATGTCATCAGGAATGCTCCCATAATAAGCCTCGGCGATGCTTCCTGCAATTGCCGCGATCGTATCGCTGTCACCGCCGATCGAAATGGCTTTTCTGATCGCTGATTCATAATCGCTGCTCTCAAAAAAAGCCTCGATCGCAGGCGGAACCGAATAATCGGAGCGGCTGTCGAACTGATAGTCCTCACGGATCAGATCCAAGGGAATGAACTTCATCTTAAAGTCCTTTGAAAGACGCGCCCTGATATCATCCTTGGAAGCACCTTTTCGCGCCATGAAAATGGCGATCGCAACAGCCTGCGCACACCTTACAGCCTCTTTGTTGTTATGGGTATAATGGCAGCTCTCGCTTACCTGATGAAGGATCTCCTTCTCATCGTCAAAGGCCCAGCCTATTGCCGACACTCTCATCGATGCACCGTTGCCGTAACTGTGCTGGACGCTTAGGTGATCTGACAAAGCCCAGTCCCTGAACATGTTGCCGAATCCGGCACCGGGATAACGCCTGTAATATGCCTTTATGTGGTTCGCGTAGCACTTCCTGGGAGAGTTATCTGCCATATGCAGAATGCTCTCGGCAACCGCAACGGTAAGGACCGTATCATCGGTAAACCTGGCCTCACGCGGGAAGAGTTCGATGTCCTCGCTCTTCCTGTTGTGCCATTCGTACCAGGAACCCATTATGTCTCCGAATACCGCGCCGTACATTTCTCACCACCGCCACAAATATAATATTTGCCAAAGCCTGCTTAACCGATTATATCAAGAAAAGGCGCTTCTGCATCGTAATCAGATATCTCGGTAACGGCAATGGGAAGCTCTAATCCGATCTTTTCTTCTTTATAATTCATCTGCCTTGAGTGGCCGTCTTTGCCGGTCTTATCGATAGTAAATGCCTGCATCGTATTATCTTCCAGCGATATGAATGCGTGTCCGATCCCTTCGGGAATAAGAACTGCAAGTGCATTGTCCGCACTTAATTCGAGAGACTCCCACTTAAGATAAGTCGGAGAATCTTTTCGAAGGTCGATGACATAATCCATACCACGTCCCTTGACGACCGTTACAAACTTTTGCATCGGAGCGTTCTCTTCGCGGTAATGAATGCCGAAGAAAGTACCCGCTTTGGGCATGTCGTAAATGCGCGTTTCCTTTGCATTGAAGCCTTCGATCCCGTCTTCGTAGACATATGTCATCAGGCCGCGGTTATCGGTGCGCGACTTAAGTCTATAGATCTTTACGCTGTCGAATATCGTCCTGATGAGTTCCATTTCAAGTATGCTTTACGCTAATCTCGGATCGTTGCGAAGCGTCTCAAATCCGGCCTTTCTCTCCTTAACGTATCTTGTGATCAAAACGATATAGATCACTAAGAAAGCAAGCAGGCTGATCATAAGCGGAATGTTGTCAAACAATGTCAGGAGCTTGTTGCCCAATGTAGGATTGAGCTTAACATTAGCATCCTTTACCGCAAAGCTGAATGCACTGCAAAGAGCCTTTCCCGGAT
>JAEFBA010000057.1 GCA_016292145.1 Saccharofermentans sp. | reverse complement strand
TGGGCAGAGCCGCTATGGACAAGGGCTACGACGTAAAGGTCTCCGAGGTTCACGGAATGAGCCAGAGAGGCGGAAGCGTTGTAACTTACGTTAAGTTCGGCGACAAGGTTAATTCCCCCATCATCGATAAGGGCGAAGCTGATTACATCATCTCTTTCGAGCTCCTGGAAGCTGCAAGATATGTTCAGTTCTTGAAGCCCGGCGGACAGATCGTTACCAACTCACAGCAGATCGATCCCATGCCCGTAATCGCAGGCACTGCTGAGTATCCTTCTGAGCTCATCTCCAAGATGGAAGCTGCAGGCGCAAAGGTAGATGCCATCGATGCACTCACGATCGCTGAGCAGGCAGGAAACGCAAAGGCTACGAACATCGTGCTCATGGGTGTTTTCTCCAAGTACATCAAAGAGATCAGCAAGGAAGAGTGGGTAAAGGCTGTTGAAGCTTCTGTTCCCGCGAAGTTCCTTGAACTTAACATGAAGGCCTTCGAGATGGGCCTCGCAGCTGAATAATATGCCCGATTTAGAAGCAGTAAGAAGATTTTTCGAAGGCGACAAATACGCCACCGAAGCTACAGGTATCGTTATCGAGAAGGCCGAGAAGGGCCACAGCGTTGTAAGTCTTGAACCTGACGGCAGACATCTTAATGCCGTTGGCGGACTCATGGGAGCAGTCTATTACACAATGGCTGACTTCGCTTTCGCTGTCGCAGAGAACTGTGAACTCGATTCCGATACGATAACAGTCACACAGGCAACACAGATGAACTTTTTGAGATCCTGGCACGGCGGCAAGATCATTTGCAAGGCCGATATCGTCAAGGACGGAAGATTCATCTGTTTATATGAGGTCAAAGCCTTCGATACCGAAGGCAAAGAGCTCGCTCTTATCATCGTCAACGGTTTTAAGACCGCACGAAAATAAACACCCCGCATTACAGGAGGGAACCATTTATGATTTGGAATGAAGCAAAGGAGTGCATGTCGCGTGACGAGATCGAAGCGCTGCAGAGCGCAAGACTTGTCAAGGTAGTTAACCGCGTTTACCACAACGTTGAGTACTACCGCAAGAAGATGCAGGCAGTCGGCCTTGAGCCCGGTGACATCAAGGGCATCGAAGACCTGGACAAGCTGCCTTATACGACCTACGCAGATTTAAGAGACACATACCCCTTTGGTTTGGCAGCAGTTCCCAGATCAGAGATGGTCCGAGTACACGCATCCTCAGGCACAACAGGAAAGCCGAAGATCGCTGTCTACACAAGACGCGATATCGACATCTGGGCAGAGTGCGTTGCAAGATGCCTTTCAATGGCAGGAATCACAAGAGATGACATCATCCAGGTAGGCTACGGCTACGGCCTCTTCACAGGCGGTCTCGGTGCACACTACGGTGCTGAATATCTGGGCGCGCTGGTTCTTCCTATGTCCACAGGCAACACACAGAAGCTCATCGACATGATGATCGACTGCGATGTTACTTCTATCGCATGCACACCTTCTTATCTCCTGCACGTTGCAGAAGATCTTGAGAAGATGGGCCTCGTTGACAAGATCAAGCTTAAGTCCGCTATCTGCGGCGCAGAGCCCTGGACAAACGAGATGCGCGATCAGATGGAGGCAAGACTCCATATCAAGGCATACGACATCTACGGCCTTACAGAGATGATGGGCCCCGGCGTTGCCTGCGACTGCGAATACCACAAGGGTCTCCACATCTGGGAAGACCATTTCCTCCCGGAGATCATAGATCCTTCAACATTGAAGCAGCTTCCCAAGGGTGCCGAAGGTGAGCTCGTTATCACCAACCTCACCAAGGAAGGCATGCCTCTTATCCGTTACAGGACTAAGGACTTAACATCCATCGAGTACGACAAGTGCGAGTGCGGACGTACGATGGCAAGGATCCAGCGCTTCAAGGGCAGATCCGATGACATGCTCATCATCCGCGGCGTAAACGTTTTCCCTTCACAGGTAGAGGCAGCTCTCCTTACAGTAGAAGGAATTACACCTCACTACATGCTTGTAGTTGACCGTATCGACAATAACGATACTCTCGAAGTTCAGGTTGAGGTCGCAGAGAATGTCTTCACAGACGAGATCAAATCTTTGGAGAAGCTCTCAAAGGCAGTTCATGATAAACTCAAGATGGCAATCGGCCTTAATGCAAAGGTCAAGCTCGTAGAGCCCAACGGCCTTGAGCATTTCGACGGCAAGAGCAAGCACGTTACAGACAAGCGTAAGCTTTATCAATAATTTATGGGGAGGTACCACTATGTTCGTAAAGCAGATTTCGGTTTTTCTCGAAAACACTGAGGGCAGACTTGATGAGGTCTTAAAGATCCTTGCACAGGGCGGTATCGACCTTCTTTCCGCAAGCCTTGCAGACACAATGGAATACGGTGTTCTCCGTCTCCTTGCAAAAGATCCCGACAAGGCTAAGCAGATCTTAAAGGAAGCAGGCTTTGCTGCACGTATCGACGAAGTCATTGCAGTAGTTGTTCCTGATGCAGTTGGAAGCCTCGCAAAAGTTGTCGGCATGATCCACGCAGCAGGCCTCAACATCAGCTACATCTACGGTCTTTCCATTGACGGCGAGGGTGCTCCTATCGCCATCAAGACAGATGACAACGCAAAGGCTGAGGCTATCCTCAACGCAGCAGGCGTTAAGACGTTAGGAATGGAAGATCTGCAGTAAGATCAGTTGATTATCGGTTTATTGAAGGAGCTGTCCCGGCGGGGCGGCTCCTTTTTGGTGTGGGAGGAGGACGTCCCGGCGGGTTATTTTCGCGACTGGAAGCATTTGCGAGAGTTTTTCTCTCGTTGACAAAAAAGTGTATAGAGGATGCCAAAATCATCATTTTTTCTGTCAAAAACTCTCTTTTTGACAGAAACAGTGAAGAAATAGCTTCAGCTCGTACACTTTTTTATCAATGACTTTTCAACCACTTTTCAGTCACACGGAGCCGGGATTAGTGCAGGCAAATTAAAAGGCCCGCCACTAAAGTGACAGGCCTTTATAAAGATTCAAGTAAAGTCTATCAAGCTTCGTCAGCGGGTGCTTCTTCAGGAAGTGAATATCTCTTCTCAACTGTGACCTTCTCGTCGTAGCAGGAGAAGATTCCGTCAACCTTTTCCTTAGCGAGCTTAGGAGTGATAAGGCTTACGAGAGGTACGATGATAAGGCCTGCAACCATTGTAACTGCGCCTGCGTTGATAGGTGAAGCGATGAACTTCAGGAACATGTTAGCAACCGTGAAGCCTACACCGAAGATGAAGCATACCCAAACAGAGAGCTTCGTTGTCTTCTTCCAGTAGAGACCCCAGAGGAACGGTGCGAGGAATGCTCCTGCGAGTGCGCCCCATGAATAACCCATGAGCTGAGCGATGAACGTCGGAGGGTTAAGTGAGAGGAGTACTGATACGAGGATGAAGAATACGAGCAAAAGACGCATAGTAATGAGCTGAGTCTTTTCTCTCTTCTTCTTGTCTTCGTTCTTCTTGGGCTTGATCTGTTCGATGAGGTCCAAAGTAACTGTCGAGCTCGATGTGAGAACGAGGGAAGACAGTGTGGACATTGATGCGGAAAGAACGAGAACGATAACTACGCCTACGAGAATTGTAGGGAGGTTGTCGAGCATTGTGGGGATGATGGAGTCGTACATGACGGAACCGTCTTCCTTGTAGATTACCGGATTATCCTTGTAGAGTCTTGCAAAGCCGCCCAGGAAGTAGCAGCCGCCGGCAACGATGAATGCGAAGATAGTGGAGATGATCGTTCCTGCCTTAACAGACTTCTCGTCCTTGATGGCATAGAACTTGCCGACCATCTGGGGAAGACCCCAAGTACCCAAAGATGTAAGGATGATTACACCGAAGAGGTTAAGAGGGTCAGGTCCGAAGAATGATGTGAACGCACCCTGCATGCCTGCTGTAACAGGAAGGTCAGACTCTGTCTGTGAGAGTGTTGTAAGAGCGGTAAGGAAACCACCATTGTTCTTAAGAACAGTAAAGATGACTGCCGTGATGCCGAAGAGCATGATGATGCCCTGAACGAGGTCGTTTACGACGGTAGCCATGTAGCCGCCCAGGATAACATAGACGCATGTAAGAGCTGCCATTACGATGATGCAGATCTTATAGTCGATGTTGAATGCCATATTGAAAAGTCTCGAAAGACCGTTATATACGGAAGATGTATAAGGGATAAGGAAGATAAAGGAGATAAGGGCAGCCGCGATACGGAGCGACTTGCTGTCGAATCTCTTGCCGAAGAAGTCAGGCATTGTCTTGGAGTTCAAGTGCTTTGTCATGACTCTCGTTCTTCTGCCGAGGATTATCCACGCGAGAAGTGAACCGATAACTGCGTTGCCGATACCGATCCAGGTCGATGCGACACCGTATTTCCAGCCGAACTGTCCTGCATATCCGATGAATACTACAGCGGAGAAATAGGATGTTCCGTAACCGAATGCCGTAAGCCAGGGTCCTGCATTTCTGCCGCCCAATACGAAGCCTTCGACACTGTTTGCCTTTTTACGCGTGACGATACCGATTCCGATCATGACAGCGAAAAAGACGACAAGGAAGATGATCTTGATTGCCAAATCCATGTTTTTGTTCCTCACTTTTTGCTTCTTCCACCCTCAAGAAAGTTAAGAAGCATTTTTATTCAAAAAATAAGCCTTGTGCCTAAAAACACAAGGCTTTTATTTTAAGACTGATTTTCCTGTTCTACAAGCCTTTCTGCGCCATATCTCTTACGGAGAACGGGTTTTTCTATCTTGCCGGTGGCATTTCTCGGTACATCGGCTAAGATAATCTGCTTCGGCCTCTTGTAACGGGGAAGCTGAGTGCAGAATTTCTCGAGTTCTTCGACGGTGCAGCCGCTGCCGGGTTCGATCTCTACGATAGCGCCTGTGATCTCGCCCAATCTCTTGTCGGGAAGACCGATTACTGCAACGTCCTTTACCTTCGGATATTCCTGGAGGAAGTTCTCGATCTCGACAGGGTAGATGTTCTCACCGCCGGATACGATAACGTCCTTCTTACGGTCTACGAGGAAATAGAAACCGTCTTCATCCTGGCGTGCCATGTCGCCGGTGAAGAGCCATCCGTCTCTCAATGTTTCCTTTGTTGCTTCAGGGTTTCTGTAGTATTCGAGCATTACGCCGGGACCCTTGACGCAGAGCTCACCGACCTCGCCCTGAGGTACTGTGTTGCCGTTCTCGTCAACGATCTTGCACTCCCAACGGTAACCCGGAACGCCGATGGCGCCGACCTTGTGAGTATTTTCGAGTCCAAGGTGAACGCAGCCTGGGCCGGTGGATTCGGAAAGACCATAGTTTGTATCGTACTGGTGATTCGGGAAATAATCCTTCCAGTGACGGATAAGTGACGGAGGTACGGGCTGAGCGCCGATATGCATAAGACGCCACTGGTCGAGCTTATAATCTGAGAGCTTTAATTCGCCTCTGTCCAATGCATCGAGGATGTCCTGAGCCCACGGTACGAGGAGCCATACGATAGTGCACTGCTCGTCGGAAGCTGCCTTTAAGATAACTTCAGGCTTTGTGCCCTTGAGAAGGACTGCCTTGGAGCATGTCCACAAAGAGCCCATCCAGTGGAACTTTGCACCCGTGTGATAGAGAGGCGGGATGCAGAGGAAGCAGTCGTTCTTGCCTGTCTGGTGATGAACGGCTTCCATCTCAGCTGCCTGTGTAAGGCTTCTGTGAGGGTGAAGGATAGCCTTGGGGAATCCTGTTGTGCCGGATGAGAAATAGATAGCTGCGTAATCTTCTTCAGTAAGTTCGATCATGGGATCCCTGGAAGAGTAGTCAGCAACCTGCTGCCAGTAATTCTCTGCGAATTCGGGAGCCTGACCGTCGCCTACATAGAGGAGAAGTCTGTCTTTTGCGATCTCATCTGCATTGATATTAAGTCTGTCTACGAATTCAGGGCCGAAGAACATTACGGAGATCTCGGCTAAGTCAGCGCAGTATGAGATCTCGTTTGCTGTATATCTGAAGTTGAAAGGAACTGCGATAGCGCCAGTCTTCAGGATACCGAAATAGATAGGAAGCCATTCAAGGCAGTTGAACATAAGAATTGCTACTTTGTCGCCCTTCTTGATCCCGCGTCCCAGGAGCATATTTGCTACTCTGTTGGACTTCTCATCGAAGATCTGCCATGTGATCTCGTGACGGTAAGGCATGGACTTTGTCTGCTGGACAAGGTCGAATTCCTTGAAGGAGATCTTTCTCGTATCTTCCATTGCGGGATTGAGCTCGATAAGAGCTACTTCATCGCCATGCTCTCTGGCATTGCGTCTCAATAAATCTGTAACAGGCATTTATATTCCTCCCTTGTGCTTTATTTATCTAAATAAAGCCAAAGACAATAATAACATCGCAACAGAAGTACGTCAAAATAATAAAATAATAAATACAAATATTTTTCATCGTGTTCTATAATAAAGTGTTTGATTATGCGCAGGAGGAAGAGTTCTTGATATTCAAATTGATGAAATCTATCCGGCAGTATACGAAGGATACGATACTGTCGCTCGTTTTTATTATCGGAGAAGTTATCCTTGAAGTAGTAATACCGTTTATCACTGCGTACATGGTCAATATGATCCAGGATAATGCGGGGATGGATACTATTCTTAAGATCGGCGCTGTCATTACAGTAGCTGCGATCCTGTCACTTACCTGCGGCGCCCTGGCCGGCAATTTCTCAGCCAAGGCATCAGCCGGATTTGCGGGGAACTTAAGATCCGATATGTTCGCCAAGGTCCAGAAATTCTCATTCGGAAACATCGATAAATTCTCCACGTCATCTCTGGTCACGAGAATGACAACTGATATCACAACTGTTCAGAACGCTTTCATGATGATGATAAGGATCGCGGTAAGGGCACCTCTGATGTTCGCTTTCGCGATCGTCATGGCATATGTTCTCGGAGGTTCGCTTGCCACGACATTCGTTATCGTAGTTCCGATCCTCGCTGTCGGACTCATCATTATCGGTAAGCTCGCAATGCCAGCTTTCCGCGCCGTATTCAAGAAGTACGACAAGATGAACGAATCCATTGAGGAAAACGTCCGCGGAATGCGTGTCGTTAAGGGCTTTGCAAGAGAAGAATACGAGCAGGACAAGTTCGGCAAGGCTTCAGACAATATCAGGCTGGACTTCACCAAGGCTGAGAAGATCGTCGGACTTAACTCTCCTCTCATGGAACTCTGCCTGCATTTCAATGTTGTATTTGTTCTTTATGTCGGCTCGAAAATGGCTATCCAGAGCAACGGCACCGTTATCAATATCGGCCAGATCTCAGCACTTATGACATACGGCTTCATGGTCCTCATGTCACTCATGATGGTATCAATGATCTACGTCATGCTCACGATGTCGGTAGAGGCAGCCAAGCGTATCGTTGAGGTTCTTGAAGAGAAGCCTTCTATCGCAAATCCCGAGAATCCTGTCATGGAAGTCAGGGACGGTTCGATCGATTTCACGGATGTTGCTTTCAAGTATTCCGAGAAGGCTGCAAGAAATGCGCTTTTCGACATCGATCTTCACATAGACAGCGGAATGTCAGTCGGTATCTTAGGCGGTACGGGTTCATCCAAGACCACCTTGATCCAGCTCATCCCGAGACTTTACGATGTTACTGAAGGCGAGGTAAAAGTCGGCGGCGTACCCGTAAAGGATTATGATGTAAAGACATTAAGAGACGCCGTCTCGGTCGTTCTCCAGAAGAACGAGCTGTTCTCCGGAACGATTGCCGAGAACCTCAGATGGGGTAATGAGAATGCATCTGACGAAGAGCTTGTTGAGGCATGCAAGATCGCCCAGGCTTATGAGTTCGTATCTTCCTTCCCGGAAGGATTCGATACTCATATAGAGCAGGGCGGCACCAACGTCTCAGGCGGTCAGAAGCAGAGACTCTGTATTGCAAGAGCGCTTTTGAAGCGCCCGAAGATCCTGATCCTGGACGACTCCACATCTGCAGTCGATACCAGAACAGATGCGTTGATAAGAAAGGGATTCAAGGAATATATCCCTGAGACTACAAAGATCATTATTGCCCAGAGAGTCGCTTCCGTTCAGGAATGTGACATGATCATCATCATGGACGGCGGCAAGATCATGGGTACCGGTACTCACGAGGAGCTCTTAAAGAGCAATGAGATCTATCGTGAGATCTACGAAGAACAGACGAAGGGAGGATCGGACAATGAGTAAAAAGCCCAATGCTCCCAAGCAAAAAGTTGAAGCAGCACCCGCACCCGGAGGAAGACGCAGAGGCCCGGCTTCGATGTCCCAGGTCATCGGATCCATGGGAAGCCTCAAGCGCGTTGTAAAGATGTATATCAAGCAGTTCCCCGTCCTCACGTGGGTCATTGTAATCTTCAATATCTACAACGCTGTTGCAGCTGCACTCCCGATGGTATTCCTTCAGAAAGTCACAGCGGTTCTTGAGGAGACTCTGGAATCAGGCGACTGGGAATACGCAAAGATAAAGATCGTCTCATACCTGATCCCGCTTATCTGCATCTATGCAGGCGCTGCGGTCGTAAGCATCCTGAATTCACAGCTCATGGCTTACATGACGCAGAAGTTCCTGCACAAGCTCAGAACTGATCTGTTCAACAAGATGCAGACACTGCCTTTAAGCTATTTCGATACTCATAAGCACGGCGACATCATGAGCCACTATACCAACGATATCGATACATTAAGACAGCTCGTATCCATGGCCATCCCGAACATTATCAGAGCGGGTGTCGTCGTTATAACAGTATTTGTTACGATGCTCCGTTACAGCATCTGGCTCACTTTGATAATGGTCGTCGGAATCATTGTAATGATGCTCGTTACAGGCAAAGTCGGCGCAGGTTCTGCCAAGTACTTTATCAGGCAGCAGAAAGCCGTTGCCGCTACCGAAGGCTACATTCAGGAGATAATGAACGGTCAGAAGGTCGTCAAGGTATTTAACCACGAGGGCAAGGTCACTGAAGAGTTCAACAAACTCAATGACGGTCTTGCCGAAGACAGCGGCAAAGCCAATACCTATGCGAATATCCTGGCTCCTATTATCAACAATATCGGAAACATCATCTATGTTCTCTTAGCTGTGGCAGGCGGCATCATGACAGCTCTGCATGTTGTCAATTTCTCATTCTCCGGACTGCCGATGGGCGTCGATATCGTTGTTCCGTTCCTTAACGGAAGCAAGCAGTTCATGGGCAACATCAACCAGCTTACAATGCAGATGAATGCAATCGTAATGGCAGGTGCAGGTGCCCAGAGGATCTTTGACCTTCTCGATGAAAAGCCTGAGACAGACGACGGCTATGTAACGCTCGTTAATGCGAACATCGCTTCTGACGGCACGATCACAGAGGCTGATCACCAGACCGGCCACTGGGCATGGAAGCATCCCCACAAGGCAGACGGTACGATCACATATACCGAACTTAAGGGTGACGTACTGCTTAATGAAGTTGACTTTGCCTATGTGCCCGAAAAGCAGGTCCTTTACGATGTATCCGTCTTCGCAAAGCCCGGCCAGAAGGTTGCTTTCGTAGGCGCAACAGGTGCAGGAAAGACCACGATCACAAACCTTATCAACCGCTTCTACGATATCGCCGACGGCAAGATCCGTTACGACGGCATCAATGTCAACAAGATCAAAAAGAAGGACTTGAGAAGGTCCTTAGGCCTTGTTCTTCAGGAGACGAATCTTTTCACAGGCACCGTTATGGAGAACATCCGTTACGGCAAGCTCGATGCTTCGGATGAAGAGTGCAAAGAGGCTGCAAGACTTGCAGGCGCCGCAGACTTCATAGAGCGTCTTCCTGACGGCTATGACACGATGCTCAACAACAACGGTTCCAACCTCTCGCAGGGCCAGAGACAGCTCATTGCGATTGCAAGAGCAGCCGTAGCCAATCCGCCTGTAATGATCCTTGACGAAGCTACGTCTTCTATCGATACACGTACGGAAGCCATCGTCCAGCGCGGTATGGACAAGCTCATGGAGGGCAGGACGGTATTCGTTATCGCCCACAGACTGTCGACCGTCATGAACTCCGACGTCATCATGGTATTGGATCACGGCAGGATCATTGAGCGCGGTTCACACGAGCAGCTCATCGCTGAGAAGGGTACGTACTATCAGCTGTATACGGGCGCATTTGAGCTCGAATGATGTTTCCCTCAGCTCTCGACCGACGCTTTCAGCGTGTCGAAATGAGCTTCGGAAAAACATCATTCTCGGACAGAAGAAAGAATTAAATAAGAGGTTGCTTTGTGGCAACCTCTTCGTTTTTCTCGCCTGTTATGCCGGGTGATGATATAATTTCCGTAAGGGAACAAATGGGATAAGGATAAATAAGGGATCTGAATATGAAAAAAGCATTGGCATCAATTCTTATAGTCTCCGTTATTTCTTTGTCGCTGACTTCATGCGATGTATTCGGCGGCGGAACCGGAGGCGGCAAGAAGCCCACTGAGACTACTGAGACTTCGGAATCCGCGGAGATCTCATACAGTCTTCCTTACGGTAAGCCTTCACATGATCTGAACAGTGTCGATGTTAAAGAGACTTTTGAAGATCTTTATATCGATCCCATAGACAAACCGTGGGGTGCTTCACAGAATCTTAAAATGGTAAGCGGCGATGTCGATAATTACTTCGTATATTTTTCGCTGGACTGGAACGATAATCAGGTCAATGAGAACCTGAATTACATCTCGACGGTTACAAAGCCTTCCGTAAGGGCCTATGCTTCTGAAGATGAACCGGGCTACATTATCTACGAGGTGTCCTACGATCAGGTATTTCCGATCCATTCCAGAGAGCCTGCAAGTGTCTATACGTCGTTTTTCTCATATCACAACGTCGGATTCGTCGATTACTATACCGGCAGGAAATTCCCTGCGGTAAATCTGTCCACGCAGATAGACAGCTTCGGAGTAACGGGCAATGTGTTCTACAAGGGTGAGAAATATCATATGGGTTATTACGAATTCAGGACCCAGGAGGAGGTCTCCGGCAGCAGGGAAAATGCAGACGGCGGTTATGTGTTCTTAAGGCAGGTGATAAAGCTCCACTCCACGTCTTATTTCATCGTGCCGGAATTCTACAGGGGAATCCTCATGTGCGTTTATATAGCAAATGATACTGACACGCCTCTTAGTGTGATAATGGATGACAATACTGCGTATTTCATGCCTCCGACACCGTTTGGAGACGAAGAGAATCCTGACGATTACGTATTCTTCGGAATAAGTGCTCCTCAGTAACTTTTTTATACCCAGTTAAGGCGTCCTTCGAAATCAACCTTGTAATCACCTGATCTGATCGTTCCAACCTCGCAGCATTCACAGGTCTGATTAATGTGCTTCATAACAGAGGCTTTGTCTTTTTGTGAAGTCACGATCATGAGGCCTACGCCGCAGTTGAATGTCCTCAGCATCTCTTCATCGCTGATGCTGCCGTTGTCTCTTATGAACCTGAAGAGCTCCGGTATCCTGATCTTCGCAAGGTCGATCTTAGCGCTCAGTCCGTCAGGGATTATACGGCAGAGATTTCCCTCTATACCGCCTCCTGTGATATGTGCCATTCCGTGTATGGAAGTGCCGCCGAAAAGGTCTTTTATTGCCTTGTAGTAAGGCGTATGAGGCTTCATGATCTGCTCTATGAAAGTCATACCGCCGACAATATCAGTCTTGATCTCAGGCTTTTTGTCCATGAGAAGCCTTACCAGTGAATAACCGTTTGTATGAAGGCCGTTGGACGCGACAGCGAGTACCGCGTCGCCTTCTTTTATCGCAGAGCCGTCAATGATCTTCGATCTCTCGACTATGCCCGCAATGCTTGATGAAAGGACATAAACGCCGTGGTCAACAACGAGAGGCTGGATAGAGGTCTCGCCGCCGACAAGAGAACAGCAGTTCTCGCGGCAGGCATCGGCCACGCCCTTGACCAGAGTCTTAATGGTATCCTTCTCGGCGTTTCCGCAGACGATGCAGTCCAGGACCGCTAAAGGCCTTGCGCCCATAACGATAATGTCATTTACCAGGTGGTTGATCATGTCATGGCAGATGGATTCGGTATATCCGTACTCCATGGCGAGCTTTTGCTTGGAGCCGGGTTCTTCAGTCTTTAACACCAGAACGGGATCCTTGATCTCAGGGAAATTGATGTCATACAGTGACGCGAAGGGCCCCAGACCGTTCAGCACACGGGGGTCCTTTGTCTCAAGGCTCTTCTCCATTTCCTTCTTGATCGAATCGGTATAAGCGATGTCTATTCCGGCTTTGCTGTAGGAGAGACCGTTTTCTTCCTTCTCGCTTCCTGCAAGTATCTCATCCACAGTTACTTCAAGCACGGAAGCAAGATCCTTAAGGATCTCGATATTCGGGAATGTTACCCCGTTTTCCCACTTGGAAATTGCCTGAAAGGAGACATTGAGTTTCTCTGAAAGCTGAGTCTGAGTAAGCCCCAGTGCCTTGCGCTTCTCTACTATAAAACGCCCCATCTTCTTGCTGTCGATCATGCCGGACCTCCGTTTTTCTTTTATGTTATCCTCATAAACGAAGTGAAAACAATAACTGACAGATTGAGTTTATCATAGCGATTCAACTAATGGTTGAAATTTAAAAAGGTGCCTCGAAAGGCACCTTGGTTTTTATTTCTTTTCGCCGGGCTGTTCCAGGCCTGAAGTTAAGAGCTTGACCGCGATCGCGCATTCTATCCTCTTTCTGAAGATATCGCATCCCATCTCGTAGATGCCGTTGATGTCGCCTGAAGCATGATAGGAATTTGCCGCGCAGCCGCCGGAGCAGTAGAGCTTTGCCCAGCAGTCCTTGCATTCGGGACGGCTGTAAGCGTTGCAGCATGCGAACTTGTTCTGATACTCAAGATTCGTGACACCTTCATAGATAGAACCCATCTTATATGCCTGATCGCCTACGAACTGATGGCAGGGATAGAGATCGCCCCAAGGTGTAACGGCGAGGTATTCTGTTCCGGCACCGCAGCCTGCGATCCTCTTATAGATGCAGGGGCCGCATGTGAGATCGAGCATATAGTGGTAGAAGGTAAATGGTCTGCCTTCCTTAAAGCGCTGGACCATAAGTCTTGCGAGCTCTTCGTATTGCTCGAAAACGACAGGCAGGTCTTCCTTCGTGATTGCCGAAGGGCTGGAAGGATCCGTAACAACAGGCTCCATTGAGAGCTCTGTGAATCCCAGGTCCAGCATCTGCTTAATGTCGTTTACGAAGTCCGTGTTGAAGTGCGTAAAGGTGCCGCGCATGTAGTAGCTTAAGTTGCCGCGCTTTGCGACGAACTTCTGGAAGTTCGGAACGATCTTGTCGTAGGAGCCGTGGCCGGCATAGTCGACTCTGAAGCGGTCATTGACTTCCTTACGGCCGTCCAAAGAAAGGACGACGTTATGCATTTCCTTGTTGCAGAATTCCGTTACCTCATCGTCCAAGAGGACTCCGTTTGTCGTAAGAGTGAAGCGGATATTCTTGTTGTGGAGCTTTTCCTGCTCTCTTCCGTATGCAACGAGCTTCTTTACGACATCCCAGTTCATGAGAGGCTCGCCGCCGAAGAAGTCGATATCAAGGTTCTTGTGGAAGCCTGAATTCTCGATGAGGAAATCTATTGCCCTTTTACCGACCTCATAGCTCATGATCGCGCGCTCGCCGTGGTACTTGCCCTGGCTCGCGAAGCAGTAGGAGCAGTTGAGGTTGCATGTGTGGGCAACGTGGAGGCACAAAGCCTTGATCTTGAAGTTCTTCTTTCTGAAGTCCTTGGCCAGGTGCTCGTATTTGTCGGGAGCGTAGAGCTTACCGGCTGTCTTAAGGTCATCTATGTCGGCGATGCATTCCTCGGCATCCTCTTTTGAGATGCCGTGCTTTTCGATTGCCTTGGCAACAACTGTATCAGCGGGCTCATTCTCATACCATTGGATCATGTCATAGGCGACCTCGTCGACCATGTGAATAGAACCCGAATAGCAGTCGAGCACGATGTTCAGACCTTCAAATTGATAGCAGTGGATCATTTATAACTCCCGTTCACATAAAAAAAGGTCCCACGTAAAATGAGACCTCTCAGGTTTCAAGATTAACTCAGATTATTTCTTGAGCTGCTCGCAAGGCTGGTTAGCAACACCGCATGATGTCTTGCATGCAGACTGGCAAGATGTCTGGCACTCGCCGCATCCGCCTTCCTTAGCTGACTTCTCGAGATCTCTTGTCTCAATTGTAACGATTCTTGTCATAATGATTAATCTCCCTCGTTTTTAATACGTGAATTATACTTTGATGACCTTTAACAGTCAAGGCAAAACGGGTATCAGTCCGTTGTAACTGCGCCCGCCGCCCATATGAAGGTGGATGTCGCCCCTTGAAAGGATCCTGACGGTATCTTCCGTAATGATCTCACCGGGCATCAGGAGAGGTATTCCGGGCGGGAAGCCGTAGATGAATTCGCCGGAAGGTCTTCCTATGCAGAATTCGGGTTCCAGATCAACGCAGCGGGATCTCGACTGCGCTGCTTCCTTGAGCGTCATTGCAAATCTGGGGTAGGGTCTGGATATAAACTTTGATTCGGTGTAAGGGTTGTCCACTGCGTCATCTACCGCCTTGACCGCGTCGCAGAATCGCTTTAAGGAATCAGTCGTATCGCCTATGCCCGTCATTGCGATCAGGTGTGAGGGGAAGCTTGCTTCGCATTCTATATTGAATGTTCCTCTGAGCTGGTCGAAAAGGAAATCCCCGTAGCCCATTATTACGAACTTGGACCTCTCCCTGACAGGAGCTTCCCAAAGCCTGAAGTTCCTGAGACCCTTAAGGTTCTCCTCTGCATAAGATATAGCCTCTTCCCAAGGCTTCAAGATAGCCGGTCCTTTGGAATATATGCCAGCAAGGCATTTGGATACGCCGCCTAAAAGTATGTATGAGGGTGATGATGTCTCGAAAATATCAAGTCCTCTCCTGATAAGTGTCTCATCTATGGGGCAGCCCTCGTTAAGGAGCATTACGGCTGTCTGTGTAGGAGAAGAAAGTGTCTTATGAAGACTCTTTATGACGATGTCGCCCTTCGAATCCGGTCCGAAAAAGTTATCGTCAATGCCCAGATGTGCGCCGTGCGCACTGTCGGTGATAAGGAGGGCGTCGTATTTCCTGGTTATCCTGAAGATCTCGTCCATGTCTGAGAGCACACCTTCATAAGTGGGCGAGGTTACGACGACGATCTTAAGGGACGGGTCTCTGGCAAGGTATCTCTCGATATCAGAAGGTGATACATGGCCTGCGAAAGGAAGGCCTATGTCGAATGCAGGCATCAGAGGCACTATGGAGCTGCCGGTAAGTTCTATGGCATTCCAGACTGACAGATGACAGTTCATTGCAGCAAGGATCTTCGAATTCGGGTAAAGAGCTGCAGCACTCCGGATAGCTGTAAGGATAAGTGCAGTAGAGCCGTTAACGGATATAAAGGCATTCTTTGCTTTCCAGATCGAAGCTGCACAGTCTTCCATATCCTTAAGGATGCCTGTAGGGGAATGGAGGTTATCGAATCCGCCGATCTCCGTGATGTCGCGCATGAATGCCTGCGACACGAAGTCAGGATTGCGCTTGCCGCCCGGCATATGCATCGGCAGAGGATCGGTTCCCAGATAGAGCTTCAATGCCGCTCCGAGCCTGTCGTTGTCATATTTCATGGCGAGCAACCTCCTTTAATGTAACTTAACACAAAAACTTGATATTAAGAAGTTGACATATCAATTCTACACTTGTAGAATGTTGGAAAATATAAAAGGGGAAATATGCATATGAAAGAAAATTCAATTGGAGACAGCGAATATAAGCTGATGGAATTGATATGGGAATACGCTCCGGTAGCTTCAGGCGAGTTATCCACCATGTGTGAGATGATCCACGGCTGGAAGAAGACCACTGTCTATACAATGCTCAAAAGACTTCAGGACAAGGGATTCATACAGAGCGAGAAATCCACTATCACGTATCTGGTAGGCCGTGACGAGCTTCAGAGACAGCAGAGCGAAGAACTCGTCGAAAAGAACTTCAAGGGATCCCTGCCGATGTTCGTCAATGCTTTCTTAGGTGGAGGCAAGAAGATGAGCAAGGAAGATGCCCAGAGTCTTATCGACATGATCGAACAGCATACTGAGGAATAAGTGCTTTTGGTATAGGGTTTAAGGGGTAAGGTTGTATTTTATGAGCGAGATATTCTATAAAGTGCTTGAGATGAGCATATACGGAAGTATTGCGATCCTTGCGGTATTGCTGTTCCGGCTTGTTTTCAGGAAATGTCCGAAGCGCGTAATGATCCTTTTCTGGATCATTGTGGCATTAAGGCTTGTGCTGCCTTTTAACTTCAATTCACCTACGAGCATTCTTAACTTCGGAAAGTTCGTTCAGCCTAAGACCGTAACATCAGAGACCACGGTCTACGATCCCGAGACGAGATTAAGGGAGATCGCCGTAGCCGATAACACGCCCGTTGCTATAGAGCAGAATGATCCTGATGCTGCCGTAACCGGTAACGGCAATGAGGCTCCGGATACCGCACCTGTGGTTACTGAGCAGGCCCCGAAAGTAACTTTTAAGTCTGTTCTTCCTTATATCTGGCTCACCGTTACGGTCGGCATGCTCATTTTCTCTGCGATCAGATATTCGATCTTCTATTCGAGGGCGAGATGGAGTTCTCGCTCCTTCGACGGAAGATATTACATGGCAAATGACATCGATTCGCCTTTTGTCGTAGGCATCATCAAGCCTAAGATCTTTTTCCCGATCAACATGGATGACGATGAGCGCGAATATGTGCTCAATCACGAATGGACCCACATAAAGAACAAGGACGGGCTTACCAAGCTCCTTAGCTACATCGTTCTCAGCATACACTGGTTTAATCCGCTTGTATGGCTTGCTTTCTTCATGCTCTGCGCAGATATCGAAATGCGTGTCGACGAGGAGACAACGAGCAATTTCAACCTCTCCATGGTAAAGGAATACTGCAAGTCACTTGTAAGGCATGCGGCAGATGACAATAAGGGCGCGTTTATGCAGAGCACTGCTTTCAGCGGCCTTTCTTTCGGAGGCATGGAGACCAAGATGAGGATCAAGAATCTTCTGTCACATAAGATTACATCCAGAGAGATCCAGATTGCTTCCATTTGCGTTACCCTGGTCTTCTCGCTCCTGGTATCCGCATCTTCGATCGACCATCAGCCCTGGGTAAGGGAGAAACCCTCTGAGCCCGAAGCGAGTGCAGTAGTTACAACGTCTGATATTACGGAATCTACGCCTTCTGAGGCTACTGCTGAGACTACAAAAGCCAGAAGATGGGAACCTGCATTTATCGATCCTTATATTGAATTCATTAATCAAAGCGTATCTGACAATGAGGCGAATAAGGCATATTACAAGTATGCTTTCATTTATGTTGATGATGATCTGATCCCCGAACTCGTTCTGGAAAAACCGACAG
>JAEFBA010000056.1 GCA_016292145.1 Saccharofermentans sp. | reverse complement strand
CATTAGGATCGTAGGGCCAGGGCTTTAAGAAATCAAGCAAACTTTCAGGGTCGCCGTCGAATTCGATGAGACCCTCTTTTATTGCCTTTACGAGCGCGAAGCTCTGCTCTGCGGAATAAGGTTCGCCATGCATACCTTTTGCCCATTCCTCGGTAGGGATCGAGAGGCCGTGGAAGCCGTGAGGGAAGGTGACGTGCTCATATTTAATGCCTGCATTTTTGCATGCTTCGGCATAGAGATAACTGTTCTTAACGGGCACGAGATTATCCTCTTCGGTCTGCCAGATGAAGCAGGGAGGATTGGTGGCTTTTACGTGCTTTTCGAGAGAGTATTTATCGAGCAAAGTTTTTGCTTCTTCGTCTTCTCTGTCGTAGATGTCGCCGCCGAGCAAGAAGCGGAATGAATCCTGATGAGCATATTCGCCTGAAGTGATAACAGGATAGGAGAGGATAGCTGCGTCAGGGCGGCAGGAGATGCCCTCGTACAAAGGGTTCTCATCGGAAATCTCGTCCCAGTAATCGCAGACAGATGCGCAGACGTGGCCTGCTGCCGAGAAGCCGCAGATGTATACCTGAGACGGGTTCACGCGGTATTCAGAAGCGTTCTTCCTCACAAAGCGGATCGCTCTTGCGAGGTCTCGCATCGCCTGTTCCATGACGGGTACGCGGCAGAGCTGGTTGGTCGTGTATGTCATGACGAAGCAGTTGTAGCCGAGTTCGTTAAATCTCTTTGCGACGAGCTCGCCTTCGGGCGGGACAACAACAGCATAGCCGCCGCCGGGGAGGACCAGCATGCATGGATGCGTGGCGCCGTCGTCGATGAGATAAGGCCTTAAATTGGGCTCAAAATCAAATGCCAGCGGGTATGTGTATTCGCCTTTTTGCCAGATGCTGATCTTTTCCATAGAGTGAAGCCCCCTTTTGAGAGTTTGGGAATGTAATTTTATTTTACAACGGCCCTGTAGATCAGGCTCGCGATTATATCAAGCGCAAAGATGGCCGCCGGCACGTAGCAGAGGATGAGCCACGGTTTTCTTGGCATTTTCTTTTCGAGCTTCTCGAAAATCGGCACCACCACAAACTGCAGAAACACGCCCGCGATGCCGAAGAACAGGACCGATCTTGCGCACACGAAGCCGTTGATGTTACCCCAGTTTAAGATCTCCTCGTTGTAGTCCCAGAGTCTTACGTTGAAGAAAGTAAGGCACACCCAGCCGGTTGCGAGCTCCAGTATGCCGGACGCGATCGTCGCGAAGAGGAAGACCCAGAGGGGCTTTCTCCTGAACTTGAATGTGAGGCCCAGAATGATCAGGCCGCCGAAGCCGTAGATCGGGATCCACGGGCCGAAGGTCGTGCCGCGCTTGACCCACTCGCCCAGATCAAAGCGGTAGAAGATCTCCTCATAGATGAAGCCGAAGATGCCGCCGAAAGCAAACACGAGCATCAGCAACGGGAATCTGGCTTTGAGGTAAGCTTTGTCCATTTTGGGGTCTCCTTTGGGGTCTTTTTGTGCCTTCTCCAGGTGGCTTATTTTATCGTAAAGCTGAGCACTATGTCGAGCACAAACAGCCCGAATAGAGCGAATGTAACAATGTTAAACGTTTTGGGGAACTTCTTTTGGAACTTCTCTTCAAGAGGCAGCAGGCCGTACATCAGGAGCATGCCGAAGATGCCCCAGGTGATGACCGATCTGACGCAGATATAGCCATTCAGATTACCCCAGTTGAGGATGACCGTCGAATAATCCCAAAGCCTCTGATGGAAGACTTTGTCGATGACATAGCCGCTCACAAGTTCGAGCAGGCCGCACGAGGTCATGGCGATGAGGAACACAAGCCAGGGCTTTTTTCTAAACTTCACCGTCAGCGCGTAGATCATGAGAGCGCCGAATCCGTAGATCGGGATCCACGGACCGTAAGTCGTTCCGCGCTTAAAGAACTCGCCGCCGGTATTGATGAGGACGCAGACCGTCTCATAGATGAAGCCGATAACTCCTGCCATCGTAAATGTCAGCAGGAGCAGCGGGATAAGTTTTTTTGCGGGTGTCTTGCTCAAGTATCGCTCCTTATGCCTCTGTGGGATCTTCTTTGGACGTGCTTTTGGCGGTGGTCTTCTCAGCTACCGCGCTGTCTTCATTCTTTGGTCTGTAAACGTAGTGGATCTTCTCGTAGTTGGAGTTTTTCGCGCGCCCGGTCCGCTGATCGCTTCTATCGTGTACATTATACCAAGAAGATTTGGAAATCAAAGTATATTGAGAAGTTGGGAGGGCCGGCAGGCGATGGTGACACAGGCTGAGCGTTTAAAGACTTGAATTGTTTATCCACTCATTACTGCTGATCAGATCGCCGTAAATGACACCATTAAGCTTGGCCGGGACATACCTCAGATCAAACGGCTGGTCTTCAGTGTTGTACGTAAAGAAAACATCCTGATCTATATGAAGACCCGCATCGATATATGTGCAGCTCTTTAACTTTGCATCACGCACATATTTCGCGAAATTCATCAGACCGTAATGCTCATGGATCTTACACGTTTCCAGCTCAGGAATATACAGCAGGAAATCCGGAAAAACCGGCCTATTCATGCCGGCCAGCCAAAGCTCCGGCTCATACTTAAACGGCACATTCATTTCTGTGTAACCGATGGCGATCTGCCGTTCGACATCCGAGCGGTACTGAATGCCGTTGAAAGGGTACAGCATGGGCTTCGGATACTCTTGCAAAAGCTCTCACATGCGCGAAAAAAAGAGGAAGCGTCCCACAAAAAAGGCGCCCCGCAGCGGAGGCGCCTGTAATATCAGTAAATTAACCGATCATGACTCCTTGAAGTCATCCCATGTTCTGGAGTCTTCCTCGTAGCCGTGCTTGGACTTGAGCTTGACGATGAGCTTTACGATCAGGCCGGAGCAGAGGATCAGGACAACGATGCCCCAACCGAAGACGATGTTTGCCCAAAGCGCATAATTGTCCTTGGCGCCGTAGATGCCGTGGTTCTCACCGGTGAAGAGGGTGTAGATATTCCAGATGAAGAGTCCTGCAAGAACAATAGGTGAGATGAACTTAATGGAGGGGATGAACCACCAGAAGGGCATCTTGAACTTGCCGGTGTTGCGGTTGAGCTCGTCCAGGATCTTGCTTGTCTTGAAGAACCAGCCTGCGGCGATCATCTCGAGGATACCTGTGATGATGAGAGCGTAGCTGTTGATGAAGTAGTCTACGATGTCGAGGACCGCGAGGCCTGCGCCTGTTACGTAGATGAGGCTGACGACGCCCTCAACGATGCAGATGATGAGTGTTGTCTTCTTTTTGTTGAGCTTGAACTTATCGGATACGGCAGTCGAGATTCCTTCGATGATGGAGAAGAGTGAGTCGATCGCGAGCGTGATCAGGCAGAAGTAGAAGATGAACGCGAAGATCATGTTGAAGACGGGGCTTCCCGAGATCTGAACGATTGCCTGAGGATAGATGATGAATGCCGTTGCGATACCTGAAGCGGACATGCTGTCGAGCATGCCGACGCCTGCCATTGTCGTGAACATAACGACGCCTGCGAGGATGCTGATGAACATGTCGGAGAATGAGATGATGATCGTGTCGATTACGATGTTGGATTCCTTGTCGAGGAATGAACCGTAAGCGAACATGATCGCCATTGATGTTGAGAGTGAATAGAAGACCTGGCCGATGGCATCTACCCAGAGATTAGAGTCAGCGAGCGCTGTCCAGTCAGGGATGAAGAGCTTTGAGAGGCCTTCCATGGAGCCGGGCATGATGATACCGCGGATTGCCATGATGAGGAGGCAGATGACGGGGAGGGATACAGTGTATTTAACTACTTTTCCTACTGTTGTCGTGCCATTCCTGATGCAGAGATAGCAGAGAGCCCATGCTGCGATGAGGCAGCCGACAACGGGCCATGAGATCGTGTCAAAGTCGGTAGTCGTGCCGGAGGTCTTGATGGTCTCAGCCCAAAGGCCGCTTGCAGCTTTAGTGTTGCCCGTCATGCCCATGAACTTGTAGCTCATGACGAACATGAGGATGACCCATGCGAAAACTGCGGCGTAGTAGATCGAGATGCCGATGCCGTTGGATACTGCGAGCCAGCCGATGCCTTCAGTCTTCTTGTTTAACGCACGCATTGAACCGGGCGCGCCCTGACGGGTATATCTCGCGACCGAGATCTCCATCATGAGGAGCGGAATGCCGATAACGAGCATTGCGATGAGATATACAAAAAGGAAAGCGCCGCCGCCGTACTTAGCGGCTAATCCCGGAAATCTCCAGGCATTTCCCAAACCTACGGCAGAACCGATCGCTGCCAGAATAAATGCTGATCTTGATGACCACTTTTCGCGCATGTGATAACACCCCCTCTGCACTAAGGATAATAATACTCACACGCGTGAAACAAGTCAAAGATAAATAATCTGTGATAGAATTCGGGTATCACACATGGAAGGGGAACGGATTATGAACAAGAAAGTCTTATCAGTGCTGCTGGCTCTTGTGATGCTGCTCGGCGTCCTTACGGGATGCAGCAAGACTTCCGGCATGAATAAGGATAAGTTTGTTAAGGCGTGTGAAAAGCTTAAGCTTACGGAGCTTGAGATCGATGAGATGGACGAGATCGAGGAGAACGTCGAAGACGGCTTCTATTTTGCAGGCGACGAGGATCTTATCGGAGATTACTCCAAGACTATCGACAGGTTTCTCAAGATCGCGAAGCTCTCGAAAGCATTTGACTCCGACGACATTGTGTCTATAGCTTTTGCCGCCAAGTGCGCAGGCTATGACGACATAAAGGAATCAGAGGGGCCTGAAGATGCCGAACTGGACGGCGCTTTTGCTTTCCAGATGGATTTCGGCCAGAAGGACAAGGCTGAAGATGTCATGGACGGGATCGCCAAGCTCCTTAAGCAGGTCAACATCAAGACAAAGAAGCTCACGCCAAAGGAATACTATGTTTCCAAGACTGAGGGCTACATCAGATTCCACATCGATCTCGAGAAGTTTGCCCGGATCATCCTTGAGGACGATGACCTGACGGACTCATTGAAGAACCAGTATGATGTTGATATCGAAGATACCTTGGAAGATCTCAAGGGCGAGATCGCCGTCTCCATCGAGGTCAAGGGTTCCAACATCTTCATCTTCGCAGGCGGCGCGGTCAATTCCGATAAGAAGGTCTATAAGGACTTCGTTAAGGCGTTCGGCCTTGCAACGGATCCGATGTCGCTGCCTATGAACGAAGAAGTCGCAGACGACATGACAGAACTTATCGTCGGCTATGCGGCATACATTTCGAAAGCCCGTGATGCGAAGAAAAGGCTTACAGGCGTCATTAACGGCACTGGTGGAACTGGTGGTACAGGCGGCACTGGCGGTACAGGTGGAACTGGTGGTACGGGCGGTACAGGAGGCACGGGTGGCACCGGCGGCAATCCTGACAACAAGGGCATTCAGGGCTCCGGCAAGGTCGGGATCTCAATGCCCACAAAGGATCTCTGGAGATGGGCTCAGGACGGTGACCGGATGAAAAAGGAACTTGAGGCTCTCGGCTACACGGTCGATCTTCAGTACGCAGGAAACCGGGTAGATACCCAGGTCCAGCAGATCCAGAACATGATCAATTCCGGCTGCGATGTGCTCGTTGTTGCTGCCATTGAATCCAGTTCACTGGTTCAGGTGCTCGAAAATGCCAAAGCCAAGGATGTCACAGTCATTGCTTATGACCGCCTCATTTTCAATACGGAAGCCGTTGACTATTACGCTACTTTCGATAATTACATGGTCGGACAGCTCCAGGGAAAGTATATCGTTGAAGCGCTCGATCTTAATAACGCCAGCGGAACTTTTAACATTGAGATCACGGCAGGCGATCCCACTGACAATAATGCGGCACTCTTCTATTCGGGCGCGATGGATGTGATCAAGCCTTATATCGATTCCGGCAAGCTCAAAGTGCTTTCAGACCAGATAGATTTCAAGGATGTTGCCACCGACTCCTGGAAAACGGATAATGCCCAGGCCAGAGCCGAGAACATTCTCGCTGCTTATTATCCGAACGGAACAAAGATCGATGCATGGCTTTGCTCGAATGACTCCACTGCCTGCGGTGTCATAACCGCACTGGACAAGTACTATAAAGGCAATTACCCGGTCATCACGGGCCAGGACTGCGACATACTCAGTGTTAAGAACATTATCGCAGGCAAGCAGGCCATGTCCGTGTTCAAGGATACGAGAACCCTTGTATCTCAGACTGTTGTCATGGTGTCCCAGGTAATGAATGACCAGACTGTCGATGTCAACGATACTGTTACGTACAACAACGGAAAGAAAGACATTTCGTCTTATCTTTGCGCGCCGATATTTGTTACGGTCGATAATTACAAGACAATACTTGTAGACAGCGGATATTACACTCAGGACCAGTTGGATTATTAATAAGTCAAAATAAAATGATTTGTAGTATAATGCGTGTATTCCTAAAAGGAGGAACTAATTATGAAGAAAGTTAAGGCTATGGCTTTAGTGCTGGCAGTAGCCATGATCTCAGGTGTGCTTGCCGGATGCAGCAAGACAACAACGATCGGAACAGACAAGTTTACTAAGATTTGTGAGAAGCTCAAGCTCGAAGAGTTCGAACTTGACGGCGATTCACCGGACATGGATGATCTTGAAGGCGGCATCTATGCAATGGCAGACGCTGATTATATCGAGGACAATCCCGAGCAGCTCGAGGATTTCCTTAAGCAGATCAAGCTCGATGACGTTATCGACGTTGATGACGTTGAGTCTTTCGCTTTTGCAGCTAAGTGCACAGGTCTTGAGGATGCAAAGGACGTAATCAAGGATCCTGAAGACATCGCAGATCTTGAAGCTGACGGCGCAGTTGCTTTCCAGATGACACTTTCTGATGACGGTTACGCAGAAGACGTAATGGAAGCAATCGAGGATCTTCTCGATGAGGCAGACATCAGCACAAAGAGTCTCTCAGGCAAGGAATTTTACTCTTCCAAGAAGGAAGGTTACTTCAGATTCCACATTGATATCGCTAAGCTCGCTAACCTCGTTCTCGAAAACGACGATATCGGTGATTATCTTGGCGTTTACGGCAAAATGAAGGATATCGATTTCGAAGACATCCTCGGCGAACTCAAGGGTGACGTCGCTGTTACAGTAGAGGTAAACGGCAAGAACGTCTTCATCCTCTTCGGCGGCGCTCTTAACACAAAGCCCACAACACTCAACAGCTTCGCTAAATCATTCGGTGCAGCAAGCAACCCTGTTTCCGTTCCTATGAACGAGAAGCTCATCGAAGAGATGCTCGAGAGCGCAGTTGACAACTATCTGTCCAAGCTCAAGGGTGGTGCTGATTTCTAATCGGTTCATCAACTGAATCTTTCAAGGGCCGCCTCAGGATAATGAGGCGGTCTTTTTTGTGTTGTGTGCCGGTGTCCGGCGCCCACAAATCGCCCGGTTAAGGATTTGTTGAAATAAGGCAGGGCTACACGGCGGAATATCAGAACATCGACGGCGGGAACAACCTCGACAATGTCCTTAAAGCCGTGCCGAAGTTTGTGAGGTCCATGAGGATTCCGGAGAAGAGGAATGACAGGATCAGGTAGACCGGCAGGATGGATGAGAAGATCTTCGAGCGTGCGGCACGGATGGGCAGGAGCGTCATCACTGCGCCGAGAACGAAGGATAACAGCGTAACAAGGACCGTATAGAAGAGTACGTGCAGGGGACTGAATTCCGTGCGCGAGATGAGGAAGCAGATGACGGAGACGATCATGGCGGGGAACGTGAAGACCGCTACCTGGATGAGGCCGAGATAGATCCTCTCGACGAGACGGAAGCGGAGGTAGATCCTGTTGTCCTGGTCGTTTAGGAATGCGAGCGTGCCGAGGAGCGCGGCTGTGAAGATGAAGAAGCCTGCGAACTTGTAGAGCGGGATCGGAACCTTCTCGGTGCGGGTGACGGCGTCGTAGATCCTGCCTTCGATGTTTTCGAGCGCGAAAAGGGACTGGTCGTCCATGTATTTGCCGAACAGCCGTTTGAGCTCCGGGTCTCTTGCGTCGACCTCGTAGCCGTGTTCTGCGAAGACTTCCTTTATTATCTGGCGGGCGCTGTACCCGTAGAAATTCCTGAACACTTCTTCTCGTGATAAGAAGATGAAGCTTGAGGCGGGCGTGGATATCTGTCTGATATCGTAGCGCGAGCCGTTGGCGGTCAAGTGCTCAGAGAAGCCTTCGGGGAAGATATAAGCGGTATTTGCTTTGCCTGAAGTTAAGTCCTTATAGATCTCGTCTTCGTCATCGACCTCATAGAAATGGAAGATCGAATTCATGGAGCAGAGGTCGTCTACGATATCCCTTGTATCTTCCGAAGAGTCCTCGTTGAGGACGGCGACGGGGATGTAGATGCTGGTCTCTTTCTCCGGAACGAGGATGACCAGGAGCGCCATGAGGATGATGACTGCGCTCATGACGTACATTGCAGGGTTTATGAGGCTTCTCTTGGCGAGGACCGATAATCTGTTTAAGAATAATTTCATAAGAACATCGACCTCATAAAGAACCTGATCAGGTAGTAGAACGGATTAAAGACAGCGGCGTTCTGGAAGAAACGCGACATGAAGTCTATCGGGATAAGGCCTCCTGCCAGATACATCATGAGTGTGCCGGCGCCGAAGGTGATATAGGATACTGCGGCAGGGCTCTTCACGATATAGCAAAGTGCCGTTCCGAGAAGCGCGATTATCAGGATCGTGGGGATTACCGTGATAAGGGACAGTATCTTCATGGATTCGAAGATGAAGCAGAGGCAGATGAACATAACTACGTAGAGAAGGTAGATCATGAAGGCAGCGCATCCTGATTCGATCAGGAAGATCTTCCAGGTCTTTATGCCGGAGAGCTTTGCCCTGGCTCTGAAGATGTCGTTGTTGCCCTTGTAGAAGAACGAAATGACGAATACGGACATCATGAGGATGTAGAGAGTGTAGGATGCCGTGAGGCGCTCCCTGATCGCATATTTCGCGACGATATCGTCGGCGTCGATCTTATGGAACAGCGCTTTGCGGTCCATTACATAGCTGAAGCTCTTTGACTGGACATCACCCCTGATCTCATAGATCTCAGAATTGCCGATGCCCATGTTCTCGGCATATTCGGCGGCAGAGAGGATCGATGCCTGTGCGGTTCCCAAAAGGTCGCTCATGGCATAAAGAAGGTCATTTACAATGTGCTCTTCGAAGGTGTCCGCATCCCTGTAGATTACGGAAACATGCTTTGCTTCAGGCGTTCCCATGTTCTCGATGAAGCCTTCAGGCACGATTATGCCTGCGATCGCGTCACCGTCCTCGACGAGGCGGACGACCTTTTTCTCAGAGTTTACCTGGTTGATGTCTATTGTGTGCTTGACGCTGTCCATCCTTTGCACGAGCGCGATGCCGAGGCGGTTATAAGATTCGTCGTCAGGCACGTAGCACGCGACCGATACGATGCTGTCCGTGTTGTTCTCGAAAAGGAACTCCGACGCATACATGACGAGCGCAAGCATCGCTATGCCGAGTGCTAGGAAATAACACAATACATAGGGCAGGAAAAGCAATACTCTTTTGCAGTATGCCTTGATCATCCAAGAGCCTCCGAAAGCGGCGTGCCGGGAGGCAGCAGGGAAGACGCACCGTTCTTAAGGAGATATATTTTCGAGCAGTGCTTGAACATCTCTTCGCTGTGGCTCGCGATAAAGACCGTTCCGCCCTTGGCCTTGAAGGAATCTATGAACTTGATGATGTCGTTCTTGGCAGGGATGTCGAGCGCTGCCAAAGGCTCATCGAGGAGCAGGATATCGGGCTTGCTCAAAAGGACGGAAGCTATGGCGAGGCGCTTTTTCATACCGCCTGACATGCGCTTTACCTTAAGATCGATAAAGTCGTTTACTTTGAGGATGGAGAGCTCGGTCTCCGTGAGTGCCTTCATGATCTCTGCCTTGCTCAAAGGCGTCCACATCTTGAGGTTGTCCATGGCGGAAAGCTCGTCGATGAGGGCGTTCTCCTGAGTGACAAAACCTGCTTTGCCTTCGACCTTGATGGTGCCGGAATGGGTCTTTCTAAGGCCTGCAATAGCTGAGAGCAGAGTCGATTTGCCTGAACCGTTGAGACCCAGAAGGCCTACTACTTCGCCTTTCTGAGCTGTTATGGTGACGTCGGTCAGAACGGTTTTCTTGTATTTGAGCGAGACTTTCTCGACAGTTACGATTGAATCAGCCATATATCCCTAGCACTCCTTATCAGATAGAGTGATTATAGCATAGAGGTAAAAACGGGAACCGGAAAGGTCACTTTAAGGCCGCTTTGAATGAACGGAGATGAACTCTTCGATCTCATCGGGAGAGATTGCCTGGCCGAGGAAGAGGCCCTGGAATCTGTCGCATCCGCTTCCGGCAAGGATCTCGAACTGGTCTTCCTGGCCGACACCTGTTGCGGTGACCGTGATATCGATGTCGTGCATGAGAGTGATCGCGGAACGCGTAAGGATACGTACCGTAGGATCGGTCGCGAGGTCAGATGTGAAGTTGCCGTCGAGCTTTAAGACTGATACAGGGAGCAACGGTATCGCATTGAATGAAGAGTAGCCCCTGCCGAAATTATCCAGAGCCATCTTTACGCCCGTCGTAGCGAGCTCTTCGATCGTCATCCTGATATCTGCAAGGCTCGAGATAAGGCTCTCTTCCTGAAGGTCGAGAATGAGGTTCTTAACGTTGCAGTCCGTGTAGGAGACGATGTTCTGGAATCCCTGGATGAAGTCAGGCTCACGGAGCTGGTAATTTGAGATGTTGATATTCATCGTAAGATACGGATCGATCTTGTTGATGTAGGCGAGCGTGCCGAGCGAGTTCTCGAGAGAGAAGCTTCCGACGCGGCGCATGTAGCCTGCATTCTCCGCTGCCGCAAGGAATACCTGGGGCGGGATGGAGACACCGTTCTTCTCGAATCTCAAGAAAGCTTCAAAGCCCGTGAGGTTCTTATCTGCCGTAAAGCAGGGCTGATATGCCATGTGAAGGCTTCCGTCCGTTATCGCGCGCTCGAAAACAGCGATGATCTCATCTTTGCTCTTGCCCTTGAATATCTCTTCACCGGGGAGCGGCTCTCTGTCAGTGTCAGCTTCCGGAGCGCCTGCAGCAACAGCCGCAGCCTTGCTCATGCGCTCTTCTGCAATGGCGATCAGTTCGCCGCCGTGACGTGAATCAGCAGGGTAATGAGAAGTGCCGTAGAAGATCGAGGCGTTCATCGAATCAAGTCCTGCCGCAAAGGCTCTGCCGGATTCCTTTACGAGCTTGGCGGCATACTTTTTCTCTGCTTCGGGCGAAAGGCTTCTTCTGAAGAGGATAACGAAGTCGGCATCGTCGATCCTTGCCACCATATCCGTAGGATCGGCAGCTTCACGGAGACGGTGCGCCATACTCTGTATGAAGAGGTCCATCGATTTGTGGCCGATGGATCTTGTTATTACGTCGAAACGGTCTAATGCCAGATAGATTACCGTAAACGGACGGCAGACCTGGTCAGGATTGTCACTCTCGCGCATGTTTGAGATATCTTCTCTGATGAGCTTATATGCGCGCTCCGTGATCGCATCACGTCCGGGGAGCGTTGTCAGAGGATCGATGGATGAATTGAGGTTCCTTCCGATGGCTTCGCTCAATCCCTGATTGCTGCCCATTGCCTCGTAGTTGACGATGAGGCTCGTACGGGAGAACATCTGGTCTTCAAGTTCCTTGCGGATAGCCTTGCCGCGCTCGTCGCGCTTGGCATCTTCTATGCCTTTGATCTTTGCAGCGAGCTTGATTACGTAGTACTGCAGGATCATGTTGATGACCATGGTAACGAATGTCATTGCGAGAAGGATCGGAGCTGATTCATTCTGCATCATGACATATTCATATGTGTAGATCATGAACTGGACGAAGTTAAGAGTATATGCGATATAGAATCCGAACTTGCCTTCGAAAACATTCATGGCAAAAGACAGGAACATCAAAGCGACTCCGACAAAGATCCTGGTCGCATGTATTCCGGAGAAGATCTGGAGAGCGATAAGACCGATAAAGAGGATTACGCTCACGAAAACGACTGCGACATAGACCGCATCGTTCTGGATAAACATTCTGCCACTGTTCTTTCTCATATGCCTTATTATGCTACGTATATAGTGTGGTTTGTGTTACACGCATTTTAAATAAATATTAATTCTCAAACTGTTCTCCCGGAATCAGACCGCTGATCACCCCGCCTATTTTATATTATGAGGAGGGCAATTAGCAATTTGATTTGATTTATTTCACTGTTATAATCTAACTGCAACATTTCCTCCGTTTCGTCTGTATTCAGGGTGAAAGCGGAGATGACACCGAAGGAACAAATGGAATTTACTTACGAAGCCAATCTGCCGCTTTTGCGAAGGCTCGCCATCTTATTGCTGGCGTTCTCGGATTCGGATGAAGGCGATCTCGAAGATCAGTTCGAGATCATCACTGCATCTGAAGATGACCTCTATGACCAAGAGGCCTCAGGGAATGACAGGAAGAGTGACGAGGAGATAGAAAGGGAAGCGGAAGAGATATTAAGCACGACAGGTAATTCGATCCTTCGTCTTGCACTCTCTTACCTTCACAACATTGAGGACGCGGAGGATATCTTACAGGAGACGATGATCAAGTTCGTTACCGTGAGACCTGTTTTCGAGAGCGAAGCACACAGGAAAGCATGGCTGATGAGAGTTGCATCGAATCTTGCAAAGAACCGCATAGACTACAACCGTGTGCGCGACACGCTGGAGCTCAACGAAGAGATCGCCGGCGAAGTGCAGGAAGACCTGGATAAGGGCGATGAATACAAAGCCATCTGGGATGCGGTAAGGAGTCTGCCTGTCCATCAGCGTGAAGCAATACACCTTTTCTATCAGGAAGGATATTCGACCGCCGAGATCGCACAGATCACGGGGCGTCGCGAAGCAACGGTACGTTCGGATCTGAAGCGTGCCAGAGACAGACTTAGAGAGATGCTGAAGGAGGCAAGTGATTTTGAATAAGTATAACGAAATCATGAGCAATGTAACTGTAGATCCTGAGATGAAGTCCAGGATCATGAGTGCTGTCTCCAAAGCTATTAAAGAACAGGATGGAGGCGCTGCAGTTACAGACCTCACAGATATAAGATCAGACGATATTCCGGAAACAGATAATGAGCCGGAAAATTCCGGTGAGCCTGTCAGAAAGAAGGTCCGCAGGATACCCATTGCACTCATCACATCGATCGCTGCGGGACTTATTGTTGTCATCGGAGCCGTGCTCTTCTTTGCTTCTTATCTGAACAAGTCGCAAGCCGCAAGCGAAACGGTCAAGGCGCATAACAGCGAAGTTGACATGATCAACAATTATATAGATTCCGTGGTCAATGGTGACAGCGGGGATGTCTATGAGGCAACAACGACGGCGGCTGATTTTACAGCGAATGCTGCGCAGGAGACGGAAAAAGAAGACGTGGCGGGCGGCAGAGATCCCGCCGGTAAAAAGACCCTTAATGTCGACGACAAGAATTATGCGGTGTCTTCCGGCACCTATAATACAGACGCCACAAGGCTTCCCGGAGAGAACGAAGACGTCGATTACAGCCAGGGCATCGGCAACGAGCGTATCGATACGATAAGCAGAAAGATACCTTTCGATCTCGAGAGCACAGGCTCAGGCAAATATGCTGACGGAAGCACCAAGGAAGTATTCTTCGGTGAGAACGGCGAAAAGCTCATAATCGTTACGGCACAGGAAGACGCTGACGTTCTGAAGAAGGTATTCCCTTCCAACAAGAGCGTTGCGGTTGCAGGAACAACACCCGGCGGAATAGCTGCCGAGCTCTATTATGTTCCTTTCGGAAATGTTCCGAAGCTCGGAAAGGACGAGACCACAGACAAGGTCAATGCGGCAGTCTTCAGGAAGAACGGATTTAAGTATCTCGTGGTATTCTCCGATACTGTCACGCCCGATGTGCTCTACGGTCTGATCGACGTGTTATAAGCTCTTATAAAGTTTAAGTGATCAAATGGGACTGCCTGCCTTGGGCAGTCCTTTTTTCTATATGCAAAAAAGCATATTTAAAGGCTTAATTTTATTGACTTTACTGACTTTTTATGAGGATACGTGTGTTACAATTAACATATCACGTTGATCGGGTTTCATGCCCGAGGAAAGGATATGAGAAATGTTTTGTCCTAATTGCGGAAAAGAAATTCCCGATGGCGCAGCTTTTTGTGGTGAATGCGGCACTTCACTCGCAGCACCTGCAGCTCCCGTTGAATCTGCTCCCGAAGCAGCACCTGTTGAACCTGCATCCGAGGCAGCTCCTGAAGCACCTGTAGCTGAGGCAGCACCCGAAGCAGCTCCTGCAGCCGAAGCTCCTGCAGCACCTGACGCAGCACCCGTAGCAGCTGCTATTGCAGCTGATGCACAGCCTGCTCCCAACGCTGCACCCAAGGAACCTTCAGAAGGTGTTCCTTTCGGCCAGCACTTTAAGAATATCATCAAGGCTGCTCTTCATCCCACTGACGGTATTGCTGAGATCACTCCTTCTTATAAGAAAGCCGGAGATGCTATTCTCCTCGCTTTGATCGTAATTGTAGTTATCAGCGTGCTCAGCTCCTGCATTGATGTACCTGAGTATTTGATCCGTGTTGCACAGGCAAAGGCTGAATTAAGCAGCAGAACATTCAGAGATCTTTATGGCGTAGGCACGATCACTGTCAGGATCCTTAAGTTGTGCTTCTACCCGTTCATCCGTTTTGCCGGCCGTACATTCGGTATTGCAGGTGCTTTCACACTTGCAGGCATTATCTTAAAGGAGAAGACATCCTTCGTTAAGATGCTTACAGTTGCTTCATTGGCAGCAGCTCCTGCATATCTCGTAAGCGAAGTTCTCGGATCCCTCATCGGATTTATTCCTTATGTAAGATTCGGTTCGATCATCTCTGTTGCAGCTTATGCTTATTATCTCGTAATGCTCTATCACGGAATGAGCGCAGAGACAAAGATCAAGGGCAACAAGTTTGCTTTCGCATTTGTAATCTGCATCGCAGCAGTAGCCTGGATTATCGGCTTCTTCTGATCTGCAGAGTTTAATAACTGAATTCACGCGGCGGAAGGCATAAGCTTTCCGCCGTTTTTATTGCCTGACACGCTGTTTTTCACCACTATATATCGCAGTCGCTAAAAATTTTTGATATAATTCATTTTGGGCGCGACGTAGCACGCGGTACGCTTGGAATAAGGGTAGGGATTAGATAATGGCAGATATCAACATTACTCCGGTCTCTTTAAAGTGCAAAGTCTGTGGCGGTGACATAGTAAACGACTATATCAACGGTACTTCATACTGCGCAAACTGCGGGAACAGATGGTCTGTTGCAGACCTCTATCCTGACTATGCGAAGTACCGGAAGATAATCGCGAATATCACCAAAGCAAACGACATTGTCGAGAGTGAGAACAAGGCTGCTTCTGCGAACGAAGCCAAGCTTCTCTACAAGACGTGTATTATCGAATGCACGAAGTTTAATGATCCGATCTCTTCAGATCTTATCAGGATCTGTGAGGAAGGACAGAAGAAGGCAGATCTCCTTGCAGTCTATGCCAAGGGCAAGGGCTATTTCGACAAGGGCTCTTACAACAGCGCGCTTTCGGCATTGTCTAAGGTCAAGGGCTTCAGAAATGCTGATGCCATGATCGAGATCTGCAAAGATGAGATCGAGAAAAAGCGCAAAAAGGATATCCCCTGGGATGTCGTATTCAGCTTGCCGCTCCCGGCAGCCGTCGGATTATTCTTCCGCGAAGTCTGCCACTGGCCGTGGGCTGTATGCATCCTGTTGTTCCTTTTAGGTTCAGCGGGATTGGGATATGTCCTCTACAGAGGCGGCGTGATAGAGATCATAATCAAGATACTGTCGTTCCTTGCGGCAGGACCGATCATCGTATTTTCCGTACTGGCATATGCATTCCACTTGCCGACCTGGATCTCGGTAGTAGCCGCAATAGGAGCGCCGATCGCGATGTTCATTCTTTTCGCGCTAACAACAGAACAATTATCAGTATTTGCGAATAATAAGAATTAAGAAAGGGAGATTGCAGAAATGGTTGAAGCTATTAGTGTAATCAAGTACGAAGGCAGTAATGAAGTCCTCGCACACAAGCACGAGAAAGAAGATTTTACGATCGGTTCACAGCTGATCGTCCATGAGACGCAGGAAGCTTTATTCTTCCGTGACGGTAAGATCTTCGATCAGTTCAAGGCAGGCAGACACACGCTTGTTACGAACAACATCCCCAAGGTTCGTGACTACATGAAGCTTGGAACAGGCGGCATCAACGTTTTCCACTGCGAAGTCTACTTCATCAACATGGTTACCCAGATGGGTATCAGATGGGGCACAGACAGCAAGGTAAGACTCTTTGATCCCGCATCCGGACTCCACGTAGAGATCGGCGCATCCGGTAACTTCAACATGAGAGTTACTGATCCGGCCAAGCTGATCTTGAAGCTCGTCGGCACCACTGACGGTCTCCTTCAGAGCGACGTTACAGGCGAAGGCAAGTCCTACGGCACAGGCATGTTCAAGGCCCTGATCATCAACAAGGTCAAGGCAAACCTTGCCCGCATCATCAAGGAACAGAACCTCAACATCCTTGAGATCGACGCATATCTTGATGTTCTTTCTTCAAAGCTCATGCTCGATATCAACGATACTCTGGATGAATACGGCCTCACGATGCCTGAGTTCTACGTAACCTCCATCGTTACACCCGACGACGATCCGAACTTCGTACGTCTTAAGCAGCAGTTCGCTGACAAGACTCTGAAGGTCCGTGAAGAGGAAGTCAGAAAGGCTGAGGCAGAAGCTGCACAGCAGAGAAAGATCGTCGAAGCCCAGACAGAAGCACAGCTCAAGGCAGTAAGCGCCCAGGGTGAAGCTGACGCTCTCCGCATCAAGGCTCAGGCTGAAGCAGACGCATACAGAATGCAGGCTCAGGCAGAGGCTCAGGAAATGCAGATGAAGGGCTACACATACAGAGACGAGACAGCACGTCAGGTCGGCCTCGAAGCAATGCAGAACGGCATCACCGGCAACGGCGGCGGCGCAGGCGGCGGTATCGGCGATGTTGCTTCCCTCGGCGTTACATTGGGCGCAATGGGAGGCGTTATCAACATGACAAGAGACGCCATGGCACCTATCATGGGCGAGTCCCAGAAGGTCGGCGAAGGCTTCGGAAATGTAGTTAACGGCGGCGTTTCCGGTGCTGCAGCTCCCGCACCCGGCTCAGTCCCTGTTGCACCTGCACCGGTAGCACCCGTAAGCGGCGGCGCTCCTGCGGCACCTGTTGCTCCGGCTCAGGCTGCTGAGGGCGCATGGAACTGCCCTAACTGCGGCAAGACAGGAATCACTTCAAGATTCTGCCCTGACTGCGGAACGGCAAAACCTGTCTGATACGGTTATAAAACGGATTTCTGAGAGGCTGTCTCTTTATG
>JAEFBA010000055.1 GCA_016292145.1 Saccharofermentans sp. | reverse complement strand
TGATAAGTATGGAGTTCTTAAAAATCTTTATGCGTATTTGCCTTACGTTTCCGTGTCTTGCACGGATGTGTATGCCACTGAGGAACTTGGGCATGGTTACTTTACCGGCCTCATCCACCTTGAAGTTCTGACTGGTGATAACAAGAGAACCTCTTCCTGTCTTCGGGTCGAGATATCCCGGTACATGCGGATGTTCCTTAAACTTCTTCGGATCTTTCCTGTATTCTGCTGTCGCCCTGTAGAACGACTTCCACTCTCTGCATTTCTCCTGTATGCATATCTGGCTGCATGTCGCATACGGAACGTCTTTATATACTTCCGTTCCTTTCAGATACCAGCTGAGGAAATATGCATCGGCTATGTATCCGTTATCAGCATTGATATAACGTAGCCGCTTACTTTCAGAACGGCCTGCATTGTATTCCTCGAGCGCTTTGTTTATTTCTTGGATTAATTCTTTTTCCCAATCCTCAAGTGCTTTACCGTTCACGATTTTCTTATGGATGCGGTAGCACTGCTTTATCAGGTAGTTGATGCTGTTGGAGAGGTTCTTCACTTTATAGCAGTAATCGTCTATCTCGTGAAGAAGCTTCTTATTGTTATGTTTTTTTATTCTGTGTTCTTCCGAGAGTATCATGTTATATGCCCTTTATCTCTACGTGATGAATGCAAGAGGTGGTCTTGCAGATATATCGCTGTTGTGTACTGTCAGCCTTCTGCTCAGTATTTGTCCGAACATCAGGCTTATGTTTTCTTTTTGGTTTCTTCTATTGTTAGATATCAGGTTGTTCCAGATGATGTAATGCTCCAGATGTTTAGTCGACACTCCGTGAAACCTGTTTATAAAGCCTTTCAGTATACTGTGGTATGCATTGATACGCTGAATATCGTATGTAATGTCATTCTGTTGGATTATGCGTTTATCGGAATCTGTTTGTATCAGTCTGATATCGTTATTTCTCGCTAATGTACGATAAGCCTTCTCGTTATCAGTACACAGTATCGCTGAAGGTGAGATGATCCTGCCGAATGCTTCGATCAAACACTCCGAACTCACCTTACCGAGTTTAACCGGTCTTGCAAACGAGATCCCGTCAACATCAACGGCACAGGGAACACACACCTTTTCTGATGACAGGCCTTTCCTATGTATGTCATTCCCTCTCTTATGTGCTTTCCTCGGCATTTTAAACTGTCTGCTCTTCTTGTGGTTACCTTTATATGAGACATTAAAGAATGTCTCATCTGCCTCTACGATACCGTCAAGACATACTCTGTCAGTCACTTCCTTCAAAGCATCGAGTATCTTATGACGCCAGTAAAATGCCGTGGTCACTGAGATAGAACATTCTTCAGCCGTTTCTTTAAGCGTCTTTTTATCTGACATGCATTTTAAATATTGAGCCCAAACACTAAGGTCCTTTCTTGTACCTGAAGTAATGGAACATGATCTTGGAATGAATGATCTCTTACAATCACGGCATAAGAACCGCTGAGTACCGTCTTTGCGTTTTCCGTTCTTAACTACATGAGAGCTTTCACAATAGATACATGTATTACCGTCATTTATCCGCGTCTCAATAAGGAAATCCTGAAGATTGTCCTCGTGGACATTCACATTATTTGAAAGCGTTGTATAGAACACAATACGGTCAGTAAAGGATAGATCTTTATATGCAGCAAAGACTTCCATCAACTTCGACATTGTACAAACTCCTTAAAGCAAACAAACGTTCTATCTGCATTGTAATAACAGAACATACGTTTGTCAACTATGAAGTTGAAAAGAGCCATCGGAATTATCGTTTTCGTTGCATGCGGGATCGCTCTTCTGATGGCTCTGTTATTTAATCTCGGATACTATAACGTGATGGACGGATCGACAGAACTCTATCACAGACTGCGCACGAATGCGGCCGTATCACTTATCACGGGCATAGTTCTTGCATTGATCGGGACAGCCTGCTTTATAATCCGTTCGAAGATATGAAGGATCCTTAAGATCTGAGCCTGACTCAGATGATACCTGCCTTGCGCTTCTCGCATTCAGGACAATTGGTCATCGGAGTAAATGAGAACATCGATTCTTTCCTGTAGCCGCATTTGGAGCAGATAAAGACATATTTCGTGAAGACGCTGCCCATCGTGGTGCTTACGAGCCATGTGCCGTCGGCATCATCATTTACGGCCTGCTGTACGACAGGCTGGAGAACAGGTGTTGGTGCAGGCTGTGAATCTGCAGAAGGAGCTGATTCGGGAGCGGGCTGAAGAGCAGGCCATGTAGCTGCAGCTTTTTCCTGCTCCGGCTGTGCTTCTGCCTTTGCTTCTGCCTGAGAAGCAACCTGAACTTCTTCCTGTACGGGTACGGAAGCTTCTTCCTTGGCTGTGATAACGATATCTTTATCGGTGAATTTCAGATAATTAGGCGAGAACTTATTGCCGATGGTCTCTTCGTCGAACCATGTGCTGGGTCTGGGCTCACCAAACGTGCACTTCGTGATGTGGAAAGGACAATCTCTGCAGTCGTCCCTGTTTACACACATTCTGTAAATGCCTCTTAACAGCTGGTCTACCTGTTGCTCTCTGTTCTCTATACTCATGTCTTGCTCCCATACATAGGTCATCAGATATGCCTTATTAGAATCACCCAGATGCTAATATTATAGCACGTCTCAAGGATTAGACCATTTGAAATGATATAATGAAGCGGTCATGGTGTTATCCGGGACAGATATCTGCTAAAAAAACAAAGCATAATATAAATGAACTGATACGGAGATTTTTAAGTTGAGAGTTTTTATCGTATATTGCCACCCGTCGGAGGATTCGTTCACGAAGAACATCCGCGACGCTTTTATAAAGGGTATTACCGATTCCGGGAATGAATATATCATCTCGGATCTTTACAAGATGGATTTCAAGGCTGACATGACAGAGCAGCAGTATTTAAGGGATGCAAACTACGAGAATACGCCTTTTACCGAAGAAGACGTTCTTGCCGAGCACGATAAGATCAATTCATCTGATGCCATAGCATTTATCTATCCTGTTTTCTGGACTGAAGCTCCGGCAAAGCTCGTCGGGTGGTTTGACAGGGTATGGACTTACGGCTTTGCTTATGGCGATAAGAAGATGAAGATGATGGATAAGGCCATGATCCTCTGCTCTGCGGGCAATCCCATAGAGAAGCTCGAGCAGTTCGGCCTTCTTTCAAGCATGAAGAAGGTAATGTTCGGCGACAGGCTCTTTAACAGGGCTAAGCAGATGGAGTTCGTTGTTTTCGACGGCACGTCACGAGAGAAGGAGACGCGCGAGGGCAACTGGGACAGCAACCTTAAGAAGGCATATGAGAAGGGGAAGAACTTTTTCGCGCAAGCTGAAGAAGTCTTTACTGTCGACGATAAGATCTTTACCGCGGTCGAGAATTCGGAATCGGGCGAAGTGTCTGACCAGACCATTTTCTGCTATCACCAGAAGGGCAATGTCATCTGGGCAGAATATTCAGGCGGCAGCATCGTTAAGGGATTCCTTATCGGAACGATGGATGAGGAGCATAACCTTCACTTCAACTATCAGCACATGAATACCGACGGCAATCTAAGGACCGGCTCATGCGATTCCGCGCCTCAGATAGAGAACGGCAAGCTGAGGTTCAACGAGAAGTGGAAATGGACGATGGGCGAAGAAGGCACATCGGTAATAGAAGAGATCTGACAGCAAGGAAATAAGCAGAATATGGAACTTTGGGACCTTTACGACAAAGACGGAAACAAGACAGGCGAAGTGTGGGAAAGAAAGCCCATGAATTATCTCAATATCCCTGAGGGCAGGTATCACATCGTAGGCGATATCCTCGTAAAGCATGTGGACGGGACTTTCCTTCTTACCAAGAGGGACCCTAGCAAAGACATTTATCCCGGATGCTGGGAACCAGGTGCGGGCGGCGCGGCGCAGCAGGGCGAAGAACCTTATGCATGCGCGGTAAGAGAGCTCTTCGAAGAGACAGGACTTACGGCTGACAGCATGGAGCTTATCGGCACTTCCATAAGCGAACGCAGCCACGCGCTCTACTATTCCTATCTTGCGGTCGTAAGCTGCGACAAGGATTCAGTTGTGCTCCAGGAGGGCGAGACCACTGATTACAAGTGGGTCGATGCAAAGGGCTTGCTTGACTATGCGGAGTCTGCGGATGCCATGAGGAATCACGTGGAAAGATACCGCGGATTTATAAATGAACTCGAGGATGAGATCGGTTACGATCAATAAAATACAAAAGGAGGCACGCATGAACACTAATGTCTTTAAGCGAAATGAACTTCTGGCACAGAAGACCATTGCAGGGCTTGAGTCCCGCAACATGAAAGGCTACTATGCCGCAAGCAGGGAAGAGGCTCTGAAGATCGCGTTGGATCTCATTCCTGAGGGCAGCTCGATATCTATGGGCGGCGCCATGAGTGTTCATGAGATCGGCTTGTCAGACGCACTCAAGGCCGGCAATTACAACTTCATCGACCGCGATAATTATGAAGACAAGAGGCAGGCAATGCTCCTGGCTTACGATGCCGATTTCTTCCTCTCATCAGCCAATGCCATGACCGATGACGGCATCCTCGTTAATATCGACGGCAATGCCAACCGCGTGTCTGCTATCGCACAGGGTCCCAAGCACGTCATCTTCATCGTCGGAATGAATAAGGTCACTAACGATCTGGATTCTGCGATGAAGCGCGCAAGGAACGTCGCAGCGCCTTCCAATGTGCAGCGCTTCGGTCTTAATACCCCGTGCGCGAAAAAGGGTACGTGCTTTGACTGCAAATCACCTGACACGATATGCTGCCAGATCCTTATCACGCGCTTCTCCAGACACGAAGGAAGGATCAGCGTGATCCTGGTAAATGATGAGCTCGGTTTCTGATATGTTGATCGAACTTACAAAAGAAAAAATGGAAGCATTATTTCTCTGTTTTTTGGGAGAGATATTCGCTCATCCTGAAGTCATAAGTGCAACTGTAAAAGAAGTCCTCATTACGAGAGAGACGATGGAAGAAACCGGCAAAAAAGCCTTTGAAGCAAGCTTCCACGATCTCTACAGTGATGTTGATATTTCAGTGAAGGTTCGTCTTCCGGGTGACGGTTCAGTTACTGCTGAGGAATACGAGAAAAGGATCGACCGCTTCGGCGTGAACGAAGATACTGCGCTCGGGTGGATGTTCGTTCCGGAAAATCATGTTTACAGGCTGATCTTCAAGAACGGAATGAGATATGATCTTCTTTTCGAATTCGAGTATTCAGAAGATCAGGCGGTGGAACTCGGAGAGTATTTATCTGCTGTGGAAGATAACCCGGACTGGCCCGTGGCTAACATCAATCAGTTCTGGTTTATTCAGATCCAGGCACTTGGAAAGCTTTACCGTAAGGATCACCTGATAAGCTGTCATCTCGCAAACATGAATTGCAATGACACGCTGGTCATGCAGATGATCCTGAGGGATAAGGAATACGGAACCAATCATCACAGATATGGTCATTCGGAGGAAATAGAATATCTGAAGGATCTTGGCAAGACGCCTTATAGATCAGACGATCCGGTATTTAACAGCATAGCAGATAAGATCTATGCGGCGGCAAAAGCTTACGACCGCCTGGCTAAAAACTTCTATCCCGGATATCAGGACCGCAGCGGAGAATTTCTCGCAATCTGGGATTGGTATGAATCCTGCAAGGGTTAACAGAAGCTTATGGAACTGATATATAAGAATGCAGATGTGAAAGATGCGAAGACGCTGGTCGGTATCTACGATTCTGCATTCTACGATGACTACATCCGCTATGGTGAATGTCCTGCATATGGCAGGTCCGTAGAGAATATGGAGCAGTCTGTTCAGGAATTTCCTAAGGTCATTGCTTACGATCAGGGAAAGGCTGTAGGCGTCATCTCATATAAGCCTGAAGGCGCCGGAAAGTATTACATCGGATGCCTGGCTGTTAAGAAAGAAGATCAGGGCAAAGGCATCGGCACGGCGCTTATGAGACACTTTCTGGATGAGCATCCGGAATGGAACGAGATCACTTTGGTGACGCCCTGCGACAAGGAACAGAATATCAGATTTTATACCGAACGCTTCGGCTTCGACATCACCGGCGAAGAGAATGACGGACATGTAAAAGTCCTTTGGTTCAGGCTTAGCAGGTAATTATTTACTATCATGAAAAGCCTAACCGATGGCGACTAGGAATCCAAATACTATTTATCAGTCTTTGGACTTTATGTATTGTTCGAAATCTCTATATTCTAAAGATTTGAATTGCTACCGTTTTTTATACCTAAAGCAGATTTCTCTTAAAAAGTGTTAATAAACTGTAAACAAAATAAGATTGCGGTAGATATAATTATTCATTGGAATTATAAAAAATTTATTACAAAAATATGGGGGGATAATACTATGAAAAAAACTATTGTAACAGGTATGTTGATTTTGGCTCTCGGTGCGACTATGGCAATGCCTGTTTCAGCAGGAACTAAAACTGGAGAAGCTTTTACACTTAGATCTTATTTCTCTGACTATGTTGAAACAGTTAATGTTGCTCCACGCTCTATTGCAACACCTTATTATAGTTTGAAAGTGGGAACTGATACCGTTTTACCTAAACCATATAGTGGTAGATTGACGGAAAACAAAGAATTAAAAAGCGGAAAAGGTGCTTTAGGATTAACTTGGAAATTTGCCCAAATGGGATATGTTACCGGAAAAGTTGATGGAGTACAAATAAACATTACTGACTATTAATATTGATGTTTAGTTTTATATAATTTTGCTGGCAAGGAAAACTCTTTGCCAGTTATTATAATGGGGCATGATTCCGGTGAGATTTGTTTTTAGAATAATTGATAGCAATAGATATAGGCTGCTTATTTTATTTGTTACAACGTGCATAGTTTCGTTTTTGTGTGTTTCATTTTTCAATGATTTATTACCGGTGGTTGAGAATCACAGAGCTTTTGTACGGGCAGGCATATCAGACAAATTAATAATTTGTTTTGATGATACTGCTACTAACGAGCATGATAGTAAAGTTGTTGAAGATATTATCGCTAATGTCAAAGTTTTGGATGAAGTTAGCAGTTTATCGACTTTTGCTCCAAGAGAGGAAATTTTGTTTGACAAAGGCACAAATCTTATTCTTCTGTGTGATTTCTATGATCAGTGCTATAACGAAAATTATCAATTTGATTTAGCGGAAGGTAGGTTACCTGAAAAAGAAACTAATGAAGTGTTAATTTCTGAAGATGGTAAAAGTGTCTATAGAATAGGAGATCAAATACATACTGAAGTTTTGACTTATGAAAAGATTTATACTGCTGAGGGTGTTTTTGATCATTATGAGAGTAATTACAGTCAGCCTGCTGTATTAACCGTTGTAGGAATATTGAAAAACGATTCTAAAATAATGTCTCCTTATGGTTGTGATTCTCCTATAGATATTTATGGAAGACAAGTATCCGAAAGTTCAGGATCCGAATCGCCGCTATTAATCTCTTATGGTTTCAAAGACATATATGGAGATAGTTTAGCAAATAATTATGGATATTCTTTTGAGAAACAAGTGTTGATTGTCGAATTAAATGATAATTATTCTGTTTCAGAGGCTAAAGAACATATAAATATGTTGCTTCACGGTTATGGAAGTGTTAATACAGGTTATGAAATCATAGAAAACGATATTATCTATAATTGGGATATTTTCAGACCTTATGTATTATATGGTTCGGTTGTCTTGTTCCTTATGCTGATCACGATGATTTCCATGTATGTTTTTCAAATAAAGCAGGGAATGAAGGCGCTAATAAGTTACTATATTTGCGGGTGTTCATGGAGAAATATTATATTAAGAATCTGCATCGTGAATATTCTAGTAACTATATTAGGCTGCTTTTGTGGACTATTACTTGTAAAGATCAATAGCGCTCCTTTTGTGGACTTTGTTTTGTCGAAATCTGCTTGGATTATTACTGTTATCATGATCCTGCTGATTCAATGCATAACGGCTTTTTCTTTTTATCTAAGTTTAAACAATATTTCTCCTACAGAAATCAAGAGGCGTGAAGATGAATAGGACATTAAAGTATTTGCTTAATAATATAAGGCAGAATTCAGGGCTGATCATTGTCTTCACTCTTATTATGATCATTCAACTGTTGTTAACATCAGAACTTTGGTTTAAATATTTTCCAACAGGTAAAAAGGCATTGTCTCAGTCATGTTATAGTTTTGAAATCGAAGATTTCGAAAAAGAAGATGTTTTGCGAGTTATGGTTGATTATCCGAAGAGTATGGTCAAACCTTTAGATGTTCAACTGGTAGGAATGGGTGAGCAAAACCATCCCGAGTTAATTTCTGAAAACAAATTTGATGAAACTAATCCTGAGTATTTGACGCTTATGCAGGATATGGATGATAGTTATTCAGAAACCGTGCGAATATATGCGGCAATTACGAGTTTATCTGAAAGACGAATAAATGATATAGGAAGTTACGATCGTTCAAAACTACGTGATAATGCTGTTGTCTTGTTGCCTATGAGATTTGGCGTGGCGCAGAAAAAACGGTCAGAGTTTGATGTTGGCAAGTACGCTTATGTTCTGGGCAATTCCCTTGAAATCGTTGGTGTGGCTGATATTTATGAAGTGAGCAGAGCTGAGTATGCTTTTCCGTTTGAGTACATTGGAAATATAAATACGGTTCTTAAACTTACCTCCAAGCATGAAATAGTATTCCAATTTGAAAAACCATTAAAATCCGAGGAGGAATCAAGGCTTATTGCTTATGTGGTTAAACACTTTACTGTTACAAGCACAAAAGGGCCATATGTTCTTGAACAGGATCAGCTTGAATCGTTAAAAAGATTAACAACTATTTCAACGCTTGGGATTATATTATGTTTTTGGCTGACTATAGAGTTTATATGGTATGTGCTCGAATGCAGACGAAAAGAATTCAGAGTGTATCAGATATGCGGTGCGACTGAAAAGCATATTACAAAAATGATTTTGATTCATATTTCTATTCTGTGCTTTATTTCTGAGTGCCTGGGGTGGGGTGTTTTTTGTTTGTTGCAGAAGTTTACTATGCTTATTCAACTTGATAATGTCCCTTGGTTATTTGCGCTTATTAACATATTACTATTTTGGATAATCGCGATGATTGTAGTGTCTTTAAATCTGGCTATAGAAGCTTTGCAAAAGAAAAAACTCGGAATATCAAGAACAGCGAGGTAATTCATGGAAAACATTATTGAAATAAAAAATTTGTATAAGACATATACAGTTAAAGGTGCGGAACCATTAAATGCTATTGACGATTTAAGTCTGAATGTTAAAGAAGGCGAATTTGTTGCGATTAAGGGCGTATCCGGTTCAGGAAAAACGACGTTGCTTAATATAATTGGGACTTTGGATTCTCCGACTAAAGGAAGTGTTAAGATCTTAGGTAAAGAAATAAGTAAGATGAAACCCGGTCAGCTTGCTGCGTTTCGAAATGATAATATAGGATTTGTCCTTCAGGATTTTGCGCTTATTCCTTACAATACCGGATATGAAAATATAGAAGTTCCTTTACTTTTTACTCATAAGAAGATTAATCACAAAGAGATGATTGAAAAAATAGCTAAAGATATCGAAATAGAGAATCTGTTAAATCAAAAAGTTAATACTATGTCCGGCGGTCAAAAGCAGAGAGTTGCTATAGCCAGAGCCCTGGTAAATGATCCAAAGATAATTTTAGCTGATGAACCCACTGGAGCATTAGACAATAAGACTAAAAAGATTATAATTGATATGCTTAGAAGTGTTGCAGATAGTGGTAAGACTGTGATAATGGTTACACATGATGATAAAGCTGCGTCTGTAGCAGACAGAATTATTACCATTTCAGATGGCAAGATCTAATTGTTTAGTTCCCAATTAAGAGGTTGCTCACTGAGATTAGAGGCTCAAGGTAAAAGTCCTTTGGTTCAGGCTTAGCAGGTAAGATTAATGAGACCCGAATACCTTTATTATTTTGCTTCGGACTTTGTCCTCTGCGGTTTGGGTGCTGCTCATTTTGCCTGCACGATAGTGCTGCTGATACGCTGGGCAATCTTAAGGTCTGCAAGATCAAGGAACGGGGCATTGCAATCTGATACGCATAAGCATGCTCCGGTACAGTATCCCAAGTCTTTTAAAGTGTTGGCGTACATCGTTATCGGAGGGTATCTCCTGGTCATTATTCCTGCGATCGTGTGGGCGGTCGCATTGGCATTGCATGCTTCGAATCCTCTGATGCCTTCGATCATTGCTGCAGTTATCGGTTTTATCGGTTATGCAGTACTTATAAGTATGCCTTTAAGCCACAAGGAATCCGCTGCGACAGTCGATTCAAGAGGACCCGCGACCGGATTTAAGGACGGTGTAAGGACTCCTGAAGAGAGGAAGAAGATCGAAGAGAAGATCGCTTATACAGGTCCGATAAATGCAGGCGGAGAGATCGATGATAAGGCTAAATACAGAGATTATCTTGAGGATGTTCTTTCTAAGATCCCTTTCGAGAAGAGGGACGAGATAATAAAGCTGGTCCTTCAGGGCGATAAGCTCGAAGCGATGAGAGTGTGCCAGAGAGCAACAAAAGAAGGCTTAAGGATCTCAACTGACCTCATCAGCAATTATCTGATGTTCCCGAATCTTAAGTATTTCAACTGCAGGATCTATGTGAAGATCGCAGACAGCGACAAGATCCGCGAGTCGTTCAGGGAATATAACGGGATCTATACCGGTCCTGATAAATGTTATATATCGGCAGAGCGCGATCTTGGCGACAACTGGCACTATATAGAGCTCTCGCCTGCAACGTCTGATCCTGTGGATTTCTCTTTCGAGGAATTCATGAATATCCTTATCTGGATGGGCGGTCTGACACGTGACGTTTTCGCTTACGCAAAGCCAAATAACACTTATCCGGGCATGGGCAGAAGCGCGGCAGACAAGGTCGGCGACTGGACAAATACAGAGCCCTTCTACGCCGAGCCGGACAGGAATGACAAGCTTACGGAATCCTGTATTGGTATAATGAACGGCAGGGAATTCAGGTTTGTCGTTACGGAACTTGAAGTCTCGTATAAGAAGGAAATAAGTTCAGGACCTGATATCGAATCTTATATCAGTAAGAAGCACAGGGTGGCGCTTTCTTAAGGAGGTAACCATGGTCAGGAAAACAGCTCTTTTCGCATACGGCATTAAGGTCATCGCAATATGGATGCTTATTCCGTTTGTGCTGATGTTCATTCCGAGATTTGCCGGCGAATTCGGTGCCAAAGTTACCGTTCAGGAAGTCACTTTAGTGAAAGAGACTTTCAGCATGTATCCTGATGAGCACAAGCGCTATGAGGCTGATGTGAACGGCAGGAAGACGAATGTTATCGCGCCTCTTACGAGCAAAGAAGGAGATACCATAACCGTTATCTTAAGAGACGGCGAATACTATAAGACCGCTAACGATGCTGAAGATATCAATGCTAATGTGAGTTTTGCCGGAAGGTTCATGAAGATCGCAAATAACAATTTCGGATACCACGTGTTAGGTCTTGCCGCAGCATTTCTTCTTACTTTCCTTCTCACGATCAAGCGTGGGAAAGCCATCCGCAAGACTGCTCCGAAGCTCTCGAAAATAACGTCCGCCATTGGATTTGCAGTGTCGGTCTTAATGTCGGCTGCACTGCTCTACGGCGTGATCGACAATTCGCTGACCAGTCTTGGCATTGCATATCTGGGCTTATCTCTCGGAATACTTTATACGGCGGTCTTCGTGATCGTCTGGGCTGTCAGGAGCGCGATTGCTAAGCCACAGAAAAAAGAACAGCATGAACAAGAAGCTTAAGGCGATCCTCATTGCGGCAGCAGCATTGGTGCTCACGTGCATCGTGATCTACGCTTGCCTGTGCTTCGGGATCATCCACATCAATCACCCGGAGCTCAAGGGCTATAAAGTAAAGGGCGTCGACGTGTCCTCCTATCAGGGAGATATCGACTGGAATGTCTTATCTTCGCAGGGGATCGAATTCGCTTACATCAAAGCAACCGAAGGATCTAAGACTGTGGACCGCTGTTTTGAAGCAAACTGGAAAGACGCTTCTGATACTTCTCTTCGCATCGGCGCTTATCATTTCTTCAGCTTCGAATCGTCAGGTGAGAATCAGGCAAAGCTTTTCTGCAATACTGTAAAAGCCGTTCCCAACATGCTCCCGCCCGTGATCGATGTCGAATTCTACGGGCGCTTTCACAGCGGCGATGACATCGATGTTGACGCAGTAAAGAAAGAACTCCGATCCATGATCGATATCCTGACTGATCACTACGGCGTAAAGCCGATTATCTATGTCAGCAGCGAGACTTATGAACTGATAGTAAAAGATGATTTTGCCGACTGCGGCATATGGTACCGCAGTGTTTACGGGCCCGTCCCTAGTGACGTCAGATGGACCATCTGGCAGTATTCGAACAGATATGTACTGAAGGGGTATAATGGTTCTGAAAGATATATCGACATGAATGTTTTAGCCGGTGAGATCTGACGGCAAGTGTCAGGGGGCTTAAAATGATCAAAAGCAAAATCAACATTTGGACCGTATTAGCCGTTGGCTTGCTTCTGCTTGAAGTCTTTGCAATTGTTTTGCTTGGCAGTGTTTATGCGAATAATCATATGTATAGTACGGTATCGATTGTCGAATTCCCGGAGGGCATGTATCTGACAATTAAGGAAGATACAATATTGACTTATCACGATGAGGAAGTGCTCTTGCCGAAAGGTTCTTTGGTCAAACCGGATGATTCGTTTCCTGACAGCGTATCTTTCTATTTTGCCAAGGATGAAAAAGCTTTTAAGGCATTAACAGAAATGGACGAAGGTGAGAGTATGTTGCGGCTCGAAGAGCTGGGGATAATGTATTTCTCGCATAAGTCTACATCGATATTTGTTGAGCAGGCGGAATTAGATTCGATGCGTGAAGAAGTTATCCGCCGGAATAAAGCTAACTGGGAAGATATTAAGACCAAAGCAACTATTTATACAGTAGTTATCAGCTTATGCTGGCTGATCATAGGCGGCTTGCTTGTGTTTTTGCTCTCGAAAAAGGGGTGGTATGTACTGCTCTATATTATCGAGGTATTAGTGATCATTATCACGGCGCTGGTCATCCCGAACGTATTTATGATCATTTAATTTGAAGGACAGTCAGCTTCAAATGCTTCACTAACAATTGCCTCAATTAATTCCGCTTACACAGGTTGACGATTGTCCACCAGTAAGTTATATTCAAGTGGACAGACGTCAACCAATGGGAAAATAGGAGTAAAAGTAATGCGTTTAACAGATTCAGAATGGAAGATCGCAAACTGTCTTTGGGATAAGAGCCCGATGACGATCGCAGAGATCACCCAGGAACTTAAAGAAAGCACAGAATGGACAAAGTACACCGTGATCACGCTTCTCAAGCGCATGGAAGAAAAGGGTGCTGTCACGTATGTGCAGGAAGGACGTACCAAATACTTTTCGCCTGCCATAGACAAGGCAGAAGCAGAGAATGAAGAAGTCTCAACGCTTCTGGACAAGGTCTATAACGGCAATGCGGGCTTATTGATCTCCAATCTGGTCGGCTCTGACCGTCTTACGGAAGAGCAGATCGAAGAGCTCAGAAGAATGTTCACGGAGGATTAATATGCTGCGCTATATCATCGGTATTACATTGATTACGGCAGGCCTTATCCTGATCCGTGCCCTGACAAACGGCAAGATCCTTAAGAAGCACCAGTATGCTCTCTGGCTTATTATTCCGGCCTTCATGATCTTATTCCCTTTAGTTAAATTCGTTATTCCTGAGGCTCTCGAAAAGGCTTCTGCCGAGGCTGACTCAAGGCGGGCCATTCCGTCCTATGTAATGGTCGATGGCGAGTACATAAAGCCTCAAGAGATCGGCGATCAGTATATGTATCACGAACTGCTTAATGACATAGAGTTAATTGAAGACCGCGAGCAGCTGAGAGCTATAAAGGCAGCTGAGGCAGCAGGTAAGACAGCTCCCGGCCCGCTCTTCATACTTGCTTGTGCTTATTGCTTTGTGACTGCGTCTCTGCTGATAGCTCTGGCTGCATATAACACAGGGTTTATTGCATATTGCAGACGAAGAAGAGAATATGTCGGAAGAGATCCTGCAAGCGGTCTTAAGATATACAGGATAAGGCACAACGGAGCGCCATTCCTGTTGTTCAACAAGATCTATCTTGACAGGGATTCAGGAAAGATCAGCGACTATACCATATGCCATGAGGCGAGCCACCATAAGCACGGCGATCACATATGGGTATTGGTAAGATACATAGTCCTGATACTTAACTGGTACAACCCGGTTATCTGGGCAGCATTCATATTGTCAGGAAGAGACTGCGAACTGGCTTGTGATGAAGAAGTTCTGCGCACACAGGGAATCGGTTCTTCTGCCGGTTATGTAAATGCTCTGCTAGATACATTGAAGAAGAATTCCAGGAAGAATATCGGATTTGCTCTTTCCACCGGTATGGGCGGCGGATATAAGATGATGAAGAAGAGGATCAGCAACATTAAGAAGCCTGCAAGAAACAGCCGTAAGGCACTTGCGTTGACATTGGCGGCTGTATTTGCTTTCTCGGGTTGTTCCATGATCTTACCTGAAGCGTCTGAAAGCGAAGTTACGGAGTTAACGGGTGCTTTCTCATCAGCTTCTGAATCAGTCAGTTTCGCTCCTGATGCCACGGCCGATTCAACTTCAGAGGAAGCTCCTGAAGATGCAGAGGAAATAATAAATAAATTTCCGTCGTCCTACAGTAAGGCGATCGGCAACATCGGTTTTGACATAGAAAAACTGGATTGCCCTGAAGAACTGGTGTTCCATAAGACGACAGCAAGATTCAAGGACGCAAAGTACAGACAGTTTGTGGAAGATACATTGAACGGATTGACGTATAAAGAACTAAAAGAAACAGAAGAGATCTATTCCGTTGATCAGAACGGGAAGATGTTATACGCTTTCAGTTGTGTTGATTCCAACATAGATTTTATAAAGTATGACGTTCCGTATTTAGATTCGGTTTATCTGGATTTTGAAAGCGAAAATTACAACTTAGATAAATATACAAAGCCAAAGACATTTGCTTTTGGATCGGCGGAAGAGGTTTATGACAAGGCCGCAGATATGTTTGGGAAATATGGAATTGACATTAAAACGGGAACTGCAGTAGAGACGTACTATCTGGATCATGAGATCTTAGCAAAAGAAGAAACGTTTGATGAGGGAAAACCTAGGAATCCAAGAAATTGGTCTGCTGCTGATGATGCTTATTTGTTCGTAGTAAAACAAAGTGTTCAGGGAGTAACGCTATCGCCGACAAATCATTTTTTGTGGCCCGGCAGTTTTCATGCTCTGAGTGATGTAAGATATATCATTATTGTTAACAAAGATGGTCTTGCTGACGTCGAGAGCTGGAAAAGCAGTTGCGATTATGACATGTCGCCTGCCACTGAAAAACTGCTCACATTTGATGAGCTTGCTCAGCATATAGCCGATTATCTTGTCTATAAATCAGGCGATATAAAAATGAAAGTAACTGATGCGAAATTGTTCGCGGCACATGACTATCTTAATGATAAGAATGACAGTAAGCCTGTTGAACTGTATTGGGCAGTCTGGGTAAAGGAAAACAAGAACGGCACTGTTACTGAGTACGAACTCAGGTTCGATGCAAAGACCGGAGAGATCGCTCCGCGTCTGGCAGACTGATAATTAGGGAGATAAAGGATGAAAAGTGTAAAAAGAATTATGTCAGCACTGCTGGCAGCAAGTATGTTGTGCGCAGTAATCAGTTCATGCGGAAAGAAAGAAGAGACAAAAGAATCCCAGGCAACCGGAGAAGTGCTGACTGCAGATTCCCTGTGGTATGATTCACAGAGGATGGAATTAAATCCTTTCGACGGCAATAGGGAAACCATTGTAGAACGTGCGGTTTTTGATTACAGCGAAGGTAAGATCAGCGTCGTTTATGAGTATATGCAGATACCTTCGGAAGAAGATTATCTTTCTGAGAACTTCGACGGTTCAAGCCTCAATGGAACTGAGCTTTGTGTTTTCGATAACAGCGGAAACATACTGAATAAGAGTGATCTGAGAAAGCTTATATCTAACGGCACGGAACCTGCTGCCGATGCAAGAGGATTCGGCTTCTCGGACGGCAAACTCTTCGTGATTTCCAATTCCGGGTGGGAGACGCCTGTCGTGATGCTTTCCGTCATCGATCCTGCAAGCGGAGCTGTTCTAGAGAGCTTCCGCTACAATGCATCCGCTTCGCAGACTCTGTGCGGGATGCTTCCGGAAGAAATCGTCGCTGTTACTGACGATGTCTTTATGATGTATGATGATTCCGGCCGTGTTGCTTTGTTTGATAAAGAGGGCAATGCCAGGATCGACATGATGTCAGACCTGTTCGGAAAGGACATATTTTTCTGGGATACCTATAGCGATAAGAACGGGAACATAATCTTCAGTGCTTCTGATGCACAGAATGTATCGAAGCAGGTTGCTCTTGGGAACAGTGTTGTTACTTATCAGATCAGGAATATGAACGCGGGAAGCGGCTTCAGCACCGATGCTGCAGAAGACGGTCATTACTATTCCGTTAGCAATAACGGCATTGCCGCATACAATGAAGAGACAACCTCTTATGACATGAAGATCCCTTCGGATTGTTTCAATGCGGATTATTCTGAGTTCTATAAGTTATCTGTATTGGATTACACGGAAGACGAGGTGATCTTAGCTAATATCCATGCCGTAGATCCTTTGACGGGAATTGTTGCTTATAAGCTCAAAAAAGCTCAGACAAATCCCAATGCCGGGAAGGCTAAGCTTACCGTCGGACTGTTTGGCCATTATGTTGTCACCAATGCTCTGGGGAAAGCCATCTACGATTTTAACAGGATGAATGAGAAGAATTTTGCGACGCTTAAGATCTACAGCTACAAAGAGAATCGTTTCGAAGATGCGGACAGCGAAGAGAAGGCCGCAATAGATGCTGCAAACAACCTGATGCGCGACATCAGGGATGGAAAAGTACCTGACGTGATCGTCAATGCCTTTGACGTTATGGAGCTCTACTCTGAGGATTTCCTGACAGATCTTAACGGGTTCATAACTTCAGACACCGGGTACAATCCTGAAGATTATGTTAAGTCTGTTATCGAGCTCGCGAAAACAGACGGCAAGCTTTACCAGATGCCTTTAAGATTCGGCACTCTCGGCCTTGCAGCTCCTTCTGACTGCGCGCCTTCCAACGGCACCGGGTATTCTTTCGAAGAGTATAAGGGAGTCGTATCAGGAGCAAATAACGGAGCAGACAGCCTTGCGTATAAGATGGACAGGTCAGCTTACTATTCTCTCCTTTTTACCGCCATGCAGAGCGATCTTTATAAGGACGGGAAGTGGAATCTGAATTCACCTGAATTCGAGGCGCTTGCTTCGTACTGTAAGGACAGCGTGCCTGAGAAGTGCCTTGCGAACCGGAATGATGATAACGTCAAGCTTCCGGAAGATTACAAGGTCATAGAACTTCAGGTCGAAGGCATAGGCACCTATATCTCGAATGTTTATTCGCAAGGGAAAAACATATACGGATATCCGTCTGCAAATGGCAGCCACGGAGTG
>JAEFBA010000128.1 GCA_016292145.1 Saccharofermentans sp. | reverse complement strand
TACAACCAGAAGTGGCCTGAAGTAGACGAGTCCGCTCTCGTTAAGGATGAGATCGAGATCGCAGTCCAGATCAACGGCAAGGTCCAGTTCAAGGTAAACATCCCTGCCGAAGCTGACCAGGCTGCAGTAGAAGCTATCGTTAATGCTGACGACAGGCTCGCAGGCGCTCTTGCAGGCAGATCGATCGTCAAGTTCATCTACGTTAAGGGCAGGATCGCCAACATCGTAGCGAAGTAATGAACGTTAACAACAATTAAGGATTATGAGGGCTGTCTCAAAATTGAGGCAGCCTCTTTATTTCTGTGAGTTGCAAAGGGTAAAGGGTAAAAATGCTCGAAAAATATGCTTGCAAGTTGCAAATGGTAAAATCGTACCATTTTCGAGGTTAAAAACGTACGATTTGAATGCTTGCAAGTTGCAACGGGTAGAATCGTACTTTTTTCATGGTTAAAAACGTACGATTTGAAGCTTTGCTATTTTTCAGGCAAAACATGTGATCAACAAAAAGATCAACGCCTTTATTCTTCTTCAAATTCAGCCTTATGCTTTTCGAAAAAGTCGTAAAAATATCTCACGTTCTCGAGCTCAGTCCAGCTTGAGACTTTGAAGTCCTTTGAATCAAGATCGTATATCTTTGCATTCAATATTCCAAGCATAAATGGTGAGTGAGTAGCGATAATGAACTGGCAGCCCAGAAGCCTTGCCATCTCATTGATCTTCTCTGCAAGGCGAACCTGATTTGACGGCGACAGCGACACTTCCGGCTCGTCCAAAAGGTATAGCGCGTTGGGCCTTATGAATTCCTCGAAAAACTGGAATGCAGTCTCTCCATTAGAATATTTCTCCTGCGAGAACATAACATTCTCCTGAAGTTTTCTGCCCTGCTTCGACGCAAGGAAATCGTCAGCCTCTTCTTTGCTTTTCCCGTCCGAGATCTGATCGTAAGCAAGGCTCTCTTCTAGCACAGACTTTTGCTGGATCTTCTTGATCTCATACAGGATGTCTTCGCTCTTAATGTAATGGCTGTCCTGCGGCAGCGATCTAATTGTCCTGCCAAGTTCATCCTCGCCAAGACAATACGAGCATTCAGAAACAAATCTCCCGCAGTAATCCTCATTGCCGAACTTGTTCGGCGTAGCATATTCCTTGCCCTTGATCTTAAGCTTGTTCGATATCTGATTAAGAAGCGTGGATTTGCCCGAACCGTTATTCCCGTATAAGACCGTTATCTGCTCGAAAAAGAACACCATCCCTTCCCTGCGCCTGAACACGTTATAAGGGTAGATGTTAGGGCATGACAGTCTCTCAGGACTTAATCCGAAACTTTGTAAATAGATCATATAAACTCCTGCAAATTTTTATCTGAACATAATCCTACCACTTCAATGGTCCGATTAATCGAACTCATCGTTAGAAGTTTTCCTGTAAAATACAATCATACAAAACATATGTTCTACAGGAGGTACCGTAATGAACTATCGTAACGAACAGTATCTGCAAGAAGATCTACAAAGGCTAAGAGGCTTGAGACTCATTGATGATGACTTCATGACAGCGTGTTTCGACAACTACATTGAAGGTGCGCAACTACTCTTAAACATCATCCTTGACCGGACGGATCTTACAGTCACCGAAGTGCGCGCACAGAGAGTTCTTAAGAGTCTTCAGGGACGTGATGTCTGGCTTGATATCTTTGCTTTAGACGCCCAGGGAATTCGTTATAACGTTGAGATTCAGCGTGCAGACAAAGGAGCGGACAGAAAGCGTGCAAGGTATCATTCCAGCATGATGGATGCCGATCAGCTGAAGCCCGGCGAGGACTATTCAGATCTCGGTGAGAGTTACGTGATCTTCATCACAGAGAATGATGTAATCGGTATGAACAAGCCAATTTATCGTATTGAAAGACAGATCAAAGAATGTGATTGCTTGCCATTCAATGATGGAGAACATATCATATATGTGAATGGTAAAGTAAAAGCGTCAGACACGGCTCTTGGAATGCTGATGAACGATTTCTTTTGTACTGATGCCAAAGACATGCATTACAAGGAATTGTCGGATAAAGTAAGATATTTCAAGGAGACCGAGGAAGGGGTTGAGACTATGTGCAAAGCAATGGATGATATGAGGGATGAACTCAAGCTGAAACTGGCTCGCAAAATGATCGACAGAGGCGAGTTATCTCTTGAAGATATAGCTGATTATTCTGAACTTCCTCTCGAGAAAGTAAAGGAGCTTGCAGAGAATAAGACTGCATAAGCATCTTTGTTCTTCCGCGAATAATCAACGGGCTGCCCAAGTACTGGACAGCCCGTTTTTAAGTTGGAAAAACCGAGAAAGTAAGTTGTTCTTTTTACGCTCAGCAGTTCTTGTAGTAGACCTCGATAAGACCCTTTAAGATGAGTTCCTTATCGCATATGATCTTGTGTTTGCAAAGAGGCGTTACAAGAGACGAATATCTGCCTGTTGCGACGATGACGCATTCTTCGCCGTATTCTTCTTCGATACGTTCGATCATGCCGTCGATCAGGGCGGCGTTCTGGCAGATCAGACCGCTCTTCATGCTGTCAACGGTATTCGTGCCGATAACTTTCTTAGGTGTCTCAAATGCGATGTTGGGAAGCTGTGACGTTTTGCTGCTCAATGCTTCAGCGGCAATCCCCATACCTGCGCCGATAGATGTTCCAAGGTAATTCTTTTCGCTGTCAATGAGCGAGAAAGCTGTCGCGGTGCCCATGTAGATATTGATCTGCGGAACACCGTATTCCTTTATGCCTGCAACGGCAGAAACAACGAGATCGCTTCCTAACTGAGCCGGGTTGTCGATCCTGATCTTAAGACCTGTCTTAACACCCGGGCCTACCACGATCGGAGAGACGTTTGCAAAGCGCTCGACCGCGGTCTTTATCGTTCCCGTAACGGAAGGAACAACGGAAGAGATTATGGCACCTTCTATATCTTCGAACGAAGCGACATTGAATTCCAGGGCCGACTTTATGAGCGATGCATACTCCAAGTCGGTGTAGGATCTGTCAGTCGATAAGAGCTCGGTGAAAAGGATCTTGCGGTCCTCAAAACAACCCAAAAGGATATGTGTGTTTCCGATATCGATTGCAAGTACCATAGTTCTCTCCTCCTGTTAATCTTCTATGAGTTTTGCCTTGAAGAGCGCCGTTCCGACAGCGCCTGTGATAATGAACGAAGCGATTGCTTCGAGTACTGCATTGATGCCTACCATTGCAACGAAAAGCGCGAGGAAGCTGAGCTCGGGATTAAGTCCTGTTGCCTCGCCGACTGTTGACTTGCCGAAGAGAAGGATCAGTGCGCTTACAAAGAAAATCGTATTGAATACAGCTGCCGACAGACCTGTCAATGAAGATCTGACGATGACATTCTTTGTGAGCTTTGTAATGAGCTTGAAAATAAGACCTGCGCATAAGCCTGCCAACGCTCTGCATACGA
>JAEFBA010000054.1 GCA_016292145.1 Saccharofermentans sp. | reverse complement strand
TAGAAGAGATCAAGGCCAAGAAGCACGATTTCCACACAGACACACCGTTCGGAACTGCTCCTGCTGCTCCTACGGCAACAGCAGCTCCCGAGATCACCGATACTCCCGTATCGAGCCTGAATCCCGATGCAACCGTACCTTCCGGCACAACTGAGACAGGCAAGGGCAACATGACTACAACAGACGTTCTGATCGTCGTATTCTTTACTCTTGCAGGTGTAGCCATCCTTGCAGTCATCATCATCCTTATCAATTATGCGATGAAGAACAGCAAGAACAATTCAGGCAGCAAGTCCGCCGGAAAGCCCGTATATGATGAAGATGACGAGGATGAAGAGGAAGAAGTAAAGTCTTCCAAGTCCAAGTCTTCCAAGAAGATCTCCGAACCCGAAGAGGATGAGGAAGAAGACGGGGAAGAGGACGAAGAAGAGAAAGACGGCGAGTAATCTCTGATCTAAGAATGAACCAACTAAAGGGCTGTCTCTAATGAGGCAGCCTTTATTTGGTTCACCGGGGTGCGGGGAGAGTGCACCGTGGAGGGGGGATGCGCACTGTGGCGTGGTTATTTCGAGTCCGCGGGCTGTTCATATCCGCTTGTACCGCCGGTTAAGAATTGTTGCCTCAAATGTTGCTCTTTTTGTCCGCTCAGAAGGCAACAGATAAGGCAACATTGGCAATGTTGCTCTCAATGTTGCTCTTTCTGTCCGCCCAGAAGGCAACAAATCCTTAACTGAGGATGGGGGCGCAGCTTCAGAGTCCGGAAGGCAACACATCCTTAACTGCGCGTTAGCTATAAAAATGCACCGGGCTATTGAATCCATTTTAGGACAGCTTCCTTTTCTGTTATGCAATACCGCCAATATATACAAATTAATTACAAAAACTTGAGAAGTGTATTAATGTTTGACAGACTGTAATATTATTACTACGAAGGAGAGTTCCGAATTTGAGGAGCCGGGTTTTATATAAAACAGTGGGGTATATCATGAACAAGAAACACGCGTGGACCACTTTTTTGACTCTTATTGCAGCTGTAGTTACCATAATCGCTTTGGGCGGCGTGAATGTAATGGCGGCAGAAACTGTCGCGGAAGGCAATTTCGGCGACGATGTCCATTGGGTTCTTGATAGTGAGGGCAAACTTACTGTCAGCGGTACCGGAGATATGGTCATAGATCCAATGGAAGAGAAATGGAATGCTAACCAGAGCAATGTAAAATCCATTGTGATCGAATCCGGTGTAACGAACATTGCATCCAATGCTTTTTGCAATTGCAGCCAGCTCGAGAATATTGAGATCCCTGACACCGTCACGAAGATCGGTTCCGGAGCTCTTGCCAACTGCCGCAACCTGGAGAGCATTGATATACCTAATAGCGTTACTCAGATAGACACCGCTGCTTTTTCAGCCAGCGGACTTATTGATGTAACCCTTCCGAATAAGCTTAAAGTTGTTGCCAACAATCTGTTTGCCGGATGCAGAAGCCTCGAATCAGTATATATTCCTGACAGTGTGGAATCATTCGAGATGGCTCCTTTTGCCGGCAGTACGATCAAATCAGTAAGGCTGCCTGACGGCTTAACAGTTATACCTGAGAATCTGTTTAACAGTTCTGAGATCGAGACCGTAGTGTTCCCCTCAAAAGTCACCGTAATTGAAAAGAGTGCGTTTAGCGGATGCTCACATATCAAATCATTAGTCCTTCCGGACGGGCTGAAGACAATTGAAGATAATGCATTCTACGGATGCACCAGGCTGGAATCCGTAGTGCTTCCTGAAAGCCTGACTGATCTTGGTGAAAATGTATTTTACGGATGCGAAAAACTTGGTTCAGTGACTATTCCCGGTAATGTTGAATCGATTAAAGGCTTTGCTTTCTATGACTGCCAGGCTCTCAGATCTGTTACGATCAAGGAAGGTAAAACAGCTTCCATCGGGGCTTATGCATTCAGCGGATGCAAAGAACTCAAGAGCGTCACCATTCCTTCTTCTGTTACATTTATTGCCCAGGATGCATTCTTAGGATGCCAAAAGACTGAGGTTATCTATATTAATGTCAAGCCGGAAGATCTCACATGGCTGGATACTGATATGAATGACTTCAAACCCGATAAAGGCACCATATGCCGTGTTCCTAAAGAATATTTGGATGGCTATAAGGCTAAATTTGCTTCCGGCACCGGCGATGTCAATGTTACATTTGCCGCTGATCACGATGATATGGGATTGGGAGATCTCCTCTGCGGCTATTCATTAAGCCTTGAAGGTGATATCGGAGTTAAGTTCTATATGCGCTTTAACGATCCTGATGCCCTGAGCGATAATGCCAAGATGGTATTTACCATTTCAAGCGTTGACGGAACTAAAAAGAGGACACAGGAAGTCTATGTTAAGCAGCAGCCGGACGCTTCGCTTCCCTTTGCTTCCAAAGACGGCGAATATTATGTTTTCAAGTGCCTTGTATATTCGAAAGAGATGACATCGACCATAACTGCACAGGTAACAGACGGTGAGGTACAGGGTAAAGCATATTCTTATACTGTTCAGGATTATGCGAAGTACATTCTGGTAAATCCGGGCAAGTATCCGGATGAGCAGGCCATGATAAAGGCAATGCTTAACTATGGCGCAGCTTCGCAGGCATACTTCAACTACAACACACAGAAGCCGGCTAATTCAATCCTGGACCGTGATGATCAGGCATTACAGCCTCTGAGCCCGGATGATATCAATGTAGGCGATATCGAGGATAAGATCTCCATAAGCGGCACCAATATCAGGATCGCAAAAGCCAGCCTTATCCTTAATGAGACGATCAGCATGAAGCTCTATCTTACGGGTGTTGATGAGAATATCGTTTTAGATTACGACGGAACGATACTTACTCCTGTAAAAGACGGTGAATATGATGTTGTAACGATCGACGGGATCAAAGGTCAGTATGTGATCTTCGCATTTGGCATAGGGGTCCGTGAGGGCAGCAAACGTTTAGGCGTAATAAGCTACAGCCCGCTCTATTACTGTAAGAATGTCCTGTCCAGAGAGACAGATGAAGTAATATCGTACAATCTCAAAAAGGTTGTAAGTGATATTTACCGTTACGGCAAGGCAGCCCATGAATATGCCAGGAAAACTAATCAGTTAGGAATCGACTGATCTGAAACAGCGTTATGACAGGTGGTCTGAGAGAGTTCTCAGGCCACCTTTTTTATGCACTTGTCCTTAAAGAAAGAGGTCAATCCTTCCTTTTATTTTATTTACTAAAATAGGGTGTCATGTTAAAATTTTAGGCTATAGATTTATAACTTTTTTAAGGATGGAGTGTAATTTCATGGAGATTACCAAAGATCTGGTTCAGTACCTTGAGAGCCTCGGCCGTCTGGAGCTCAGCCCCGAAGATGAGGAGAAGACTCAGAAGGCTTTAGGAGATATCTTGGGTTATTTCGACCAGTTAAGCGAGCTCGACACCGAAGGCGTTGAGCCCTTGAGCCATGTGGCAGGCGTTTCCAATGTCACACGTGAAGACGTTATCGCAAATGAAGATATGAGGGATGCGGTCTTAAGCAACGCACCCGAGACAAAGGACGGTACGATCCTCGTGCCGAAGACCTTTGATTAAGGGGTGTGCATATGACTGATATCGAGATTAGAAAACTCGGCGCACTTGAGATAGGCGCTGCGATCAAGGAAGGAAAGATCACTTCAGTTGAAGCCACAAAGGCTTTCCTTGACGCGATCGATGCAAAAGACGGTGAGTATAAGTCATACATCACTGTAATAAAAGATGAAGCTCTCGCTAAGGCTCAAAAGGCTGACGAGGCTATCAAGGCAGGAACGCTTACAGGTCCTCTTGCAGGTGTTCCGATCGCCATCAAGGACAATATCTGCACAAAGGGCATAAAGACGACATGTGCATCAAAGATGCTCGGAAACTTCGTTCCCCCTTACGATGCAGAAGTAATCCGTAAGATCGAAGATGCAGGAATGATCATCCTCGGCAAGACCAACATGGATGAGTTCGCGATGGGCTCCACGACAGAGACCAGCTACTTCGGCATCACATCAAATCCCTGGGATACAGACAGAGTACCGGGCGGTTCATCAGGCGGTTCTGCTGCCTGTGTAGCTGCTGCACTCGCACCTGTTGCACTGGGTTCTGATACAGGCGGATCCATAAGACAGCCTGCCTCATTCTGCGGCGTTACGGGCCTTAAGCCTACATACGGCGCAGTATCCAGATATGGTCTCGTTGCTTTCGCATCCTCTTTGGACCAGATCGGACCTATCGCAAGGAAGGCTGAAGACATCGCTGCAGTCTATAACGTAATAAGCGGCAAGGATCCCAAGGACCAGTCTTCATTGGAGTCTGAGAAGCTCGACCTTTCTGCTGTTGAGAACTATAGCCTTGAAGGCAAGAAGTTCGGTATCCCTGAGGAATATCTCGGCGACGGTATCGATGCTGACGTAAAGAAGGCAGTTCTTGATGCGGTCGAAGTCCTTAAGACAAAGGGTGCTTCTGTTGAGACATTCCCGATGCCCATCATTAAGTATGCTATCCCGACGTACTACATCATCTGCACGGCTGAGGCCTGCTCAAACCTCTCAAGATACGACGGCGTTAAGTACGGCTACAGGCCCGAAGGCGTTGAAGATCTGGGCCAGCTCTACATCAAGTCCAGGAGCGAAGGCTTCGGTCTTGAGGTAAAGAGAAGGATCATGCTCGGCAACTTCGTACTCTCTTCGGGTTATTACGATGCATACTACAACAAGGCATTGAGAGTTAAGAACCTCATCAAGCAGGCTTTTGACCAGGCATTCGAAAAGTACGATGCCATCTTAGGACCTGTTGCTCCTACCGCTGCGCTGAAGAAGGGCGAGAGCTTGTCCGATCCTCTTAAGATGTACTTAGGTGATATCTGCACGGTACTTATCAACATCGTAGGTATCCCTGCAATGTCAGTACCCTGTGGTTTTACATCAGAAGGCCTCCCCGTAGGACTTCAGATCATGGGAAAGAGATTCTCCGAAGACAAGGTCATCGGCGTGGCTTCCGCGTACCAGAAGGCTACGGCTGACCAGGGCTTTGAGAATAAGATCCCGGAAAATGCTTTAAGAGGGGAGGGCTAAGATCATGCAGGATTATGAGATGGTAATAGGCCTTGAAGTACACTGCGAGCTCTCCACAGAATCCAAGATCTTCTGCGGATGCTCTGCCAAGTTCGGAGGCGAGCCCAATACACACGTCTGCGAAGTATGTTCCGGCATGCCCGGCACACTTCCGACATTAAACAAGCAGGTAGTCGAGTATGCCGTAAAGGCAGGACTTGCACTTAACTGCGAGATTACGAGAAACAACAAGTTCGACAGAAAGAATTATTTCTATCCCGACCTTCCGAAGGCATATCAGATATCACAGCTTTATTTTCCGATATGCAGGAACGGTCATGTCGATATCAAGACTTCCAAGGGAATAAAGTCCATCGGCATTCACGAGATCCATATGGAAGAGGATGCCGGCAAGCTCGTACATGACCCTGTTACAGGCATGACGATGGTCGACTTCAACCGCTGCGGCGTTCCGCTCCTTGAGATCGTTTCAGAGCCAGATTTCAGATCCGGCGAAGAAGTCATTGCTTATCTCGAGAAGCTCAGAGACACAATGCAGTACTTAGGGATCTCCGACTGCAAGATGCAGGAAGGTTCCATGAGAGCTGACGTTAACCTTTCCGTAAGACCTGTCGGCCAGAAGGAATTCGGCACCAGGACCGAGATGAAGAATATCGCGAGCCTCAAGGCGATCGAGCGCGCTATCGAATATGAGCGTGACAGACAGATCGACCTCATCGAGGAAGGCGGCAAGGTTATCCAGGAGACAAGGCGCTGGGACGACGAGCAGGAGTATACATACTCCATGCGTTCAAAGGAGAATGCCCAGGATTACAAGTATTTCCCGGATCCTGACCTTATGCCGATCAACATCTCAGAGGAGTTCCTGGACAAGGTAAGAGCAGAGCTCCCTGAGTTTGCTGATGCTAAGCGCGAGAGATACGTAAAAGAACTGAGCCTCCCTGAATATGACGCCGAGATCATTACTGGAACGCCCGCTCTCGTAAGGGTTTTCGAGGCTGCGTGCGAAGTGGCACCTAACCCTAAGGACTGCTCCAACTGGCTCATGACAGACCTTCTTAAGATCGCCAAGGATGCAAAGATCTTGGCCGGAGATATCGATTTCGACGGTAAGATCATGGGTAAGATCATCAATCTCGTAAATGAGAACAAGATCAACAGGAAGTCCGGACAGAAGGCTCTCGAAGAGGCTTTCTTAAACGGCACCGATCCTGAGAAATACATTGCTGACAACGGTCTTGCCATGGTATCTGATACAAGTGCGATAGAGCCTGTCATCAAGGAGATCATTGCTGCCAACGAGAAGGCCGTATCAGGTTATCTCGCAGGCGAAGAGAAGAATCTGACGTTCCTTATCGGCCAGTCCATGAGAGCTCTCAAGGGCAAGGCTGACCATCAGGTTGTAAGACAGACACTCATCGATCTTCTTAACGGAATGAAATAATGGACACATTATTAAGCATCTTACTGGTAGTATTCTTCGTCCTCGTTAATGCCTTTTTCTCAGGCACCGAGATGGCTGTCATCTCGCTTAACGACGCGAAAATGCATAAACTGGCTGAAGAGGGCGACAGAAAAGCTCTCCGTGTTATCAAGTTCCTTGATAATCCCGGAAACTTCCTGGCGACGATCCAGGTCGGCGTTACATTGGCAGGATTCTTATCGTCAGCTTTTGCCGCCAACAGCTTTGCGAGCAAGCTCGCTCTCCTGGTGGACCCCGCTTCAAAGCATGCCTGGATGGAGTCTTTGTGGACGGTCGTTATCACAGTCGTCCTGTCCTATTTCTCGCTCGTTTTAGGCGAGCTCGTTCCAAAGCGCATTGCGCAGAACAAGCCCGAGAAATGGGCCTTTGCGGCTGCCAATGTCGTTAAGTTCTTCGGAGCCATATTAAAGCCGTTTGTGTGGTTTCTCACAAAGTCCACGAACCTCGTCTTAAAACTCTTCAGGATCGATCCCAACCAGACCGACAAGCCTGTAACCGAAGAAGAGATCCGTATGATGGTCGATGTCGGCTCAGAGTCCGGCAATATCGAAGATACCGAGAAAGAGATGATCGAGAATGTTTTCGAGTTCAACGACACGGAAGTATCCGAGATCATGACGCACAGAAAGAAGATCGTCTCGCTCCCGATCGATGCGGATTACGATGAAGTCATGCGCGTTGCCAGGGAAGAGAAGTTTACGAGGATCCCCGTCTACAAGGATACGATCGATGACATCATCGGAATCCTTCACATAAAGGACCTCATAGGTATCATGCCTCCCACGGAGGACAAGCCTTTCAAGCTCGAGAAGTTCATAAGAGAGCCGCTCATCGTTCATGAGACCCGTAAGATCTCATCGCTCTTCGGAGAGATGAAGAACTGCGGCATGCAGATGGCCGTAATCGTCGATGAGTACGGCGGAACCATGGGTATCGCCACGATCGAGGACATGCTCGAAGAGCTTGTCGGAAACATCACGGACGAGTTCGACGATGAGGCTGATGAGTTCGTAAAGCTCTCTAACGGCGACTATATCGTAAGAGGCGACATGACGCTCTCAGACCTTGAAGACGTCCTTGATATCGAGCTTACCGACGATGAATACGACACCATTGCAGGACTTGTCATATCTCAGCTCGACCGCGTTCCTGAAGAGACGGAGCATCCCGTCGTCAACTACAAGAATCTGAGGATCAAGGTCCTGAAGGTCGAGGAGAATGCCATTGCGAAGGTCCTGATCCATATCAATCCGGTTGAAGATCCCGAAGAAGGCACCAAAGAGGAGAGCCCCAAGTCCGATGAATAAGTACGACCTTGTCCTTTATGACCTTGACGGCACTTTGCAGGACTCGGTCCCTCTGATAATGGAATCCATGAAAGCTTCATACGATATCGTCCTGGGCGGTACCGACAGGACCGATGAGGACATGATGAGCTTTATCGGAAAGCCCCTGACAGATACGTTCTGGATGCATGACGAAGAGACGAAGGCAAGGCTCATCGAAGCTTATCTTGACTATAACTGCACAAAGATGAAGCAGAATGTCGTTCCTGTTTTCCCGGGTGTCTACGATTTTCTTGCAGAGATCAGGTCTCTGGGCGTAAAACAGGGCATAGTCACCTCCAAATTGGAGGCTTCCGCAATGATCACCATTGACCTTTTGGAGCTCGGACAGTATTTCGACGACATGGTATTCAGGGAAGCAACAAAAAGAGCCAAGCCTTTTGGCGATCCTCTTATCGAGGCCGCGAAAAGACTGGGGATCAGTGACATGAAGAGGGTCCTTTATGTCGGAGACGCCCTTCCTGACTTGCTTTCAGCGAGGGATGCAGGCTGCGGTTTTGCTCTCGTCGGATGGACAAAGATGCCGATGGAGGAGCTGATCTCCCAAAAACCCGACTATTTAGTGGATGTTCCCGAACGTCTTCCTTGCATTATTAATGGCACCGAATTATAATGTTTGGTGCTTTTTATAATTATAAAATAAGGTAGGTAGGCAAGATGGCAAAGACCACCAAGTCCGGAAAGGCAAACAAGTCGCTCGTTTCAGGCGGAATGATAGTTGTAGTAGTAGCTGTCATTCTTATCATCGCTTGCTTCTTCACATATGTTTCCGGAATACTTCCCCAGACTCTTACAGGAATTTCGATCACAGAGAATAATCCTGACGGAACAAGCAAGAACATCAAGAATTACTCTGTACTTGAATCCAATTTCCACTTCAAGGAAGTCTACGATTCATACTCACAGTACGGAATGGTATCCGCTGATACATTGGATAATGTCAGCAACGAAGAGACCGGTGATACTTACAGAGATGTTCTTCTCAGAGAAGCTGCAGGCCAGATGAAGACTCTTTCTCTGGTTGAGCGCGCTGCCAAGGAATCAGGATTCATGGAGATCTCAAAGGCACGTGAAGTTGCTGCCAAGAATCTTGAGACTCTGGAACTCTACGCCAAGTTATACGGTTATCCGTCCGGACAGTCTTATCTTAAGGCTCTTTACGGAACAGGCATGACCAAGAGACTTTACACGGATTTTGCGGCACGCGAAGTCCTCGTAAATGAGTACGGCAGCTACTTAAAGCAGTTCGATCCTTCCATCGTTCCTACTGATGATGCAGTTCTCGCAAAGTATAACGAAGACACTACAATCTACAGCACACTTGACTACAACCTCTACTTCATCAAGGCTGAGACAGACAAGCAAGGAAAGGTAATCGGCATGGATGCAGCAGTTAAGGCTGCTAACAAGATCGCAGATGCCACAACAGATTCCACCACCTTCAGAGATGCAGTCCTTGAGTATGTTAAGGGTACAGGTGATGAAGCTACTGTTAAGACTTTCGATAACGGCGCAGATCCTACGCTCACCAAGGATTTCACATACAGTGTAGCAACATACATGGAAGGTTCTGTAAGGGATTACCTCTTCAGCGATTCCAAGACAGGTGACAAGAAGGTCATCCAGACTGAATTCGGTGCATATGTTATCTACATCGCAAGGAAAGACAACGGAGACGGAAAGACAGTAACTTACAGACTCCTTACTCTCTCTGCAGACTTTAAGAATGAGGATACAGACGACGTAAAGGCAGCAGCTCTCCAGAAGACAATGGCTGATGCACAGACAATGTGCCCCAGCGGAATGGATCCTCAGTCTTTCTACAAGCTCGTTAAGGAAAAGACAACAAACATCAACGATAAGCTTGAGGGCGGATACAACATCCAGGATGCTGATTACTTCGTATCTTCAGAATCCAACCCGATCGATCCTTCCGTAGTTGAAGCAGGTAAGTGGCTTTTCGATGATGCAAGAAAGCAGGGTGATGTATTCATCGTTGCTTCCGAAGACAAGCAGACAGTTTATGTATTCTACTTTGAAGCAGCAAGACCCGCTTGGGAAATTTCCATCAGAAATAACATGATCGCTGCAAACTTCAATGACTGGAATTCAAAGCTTGATACAGGCAACTACGGCTATGTTATCAACGCAGGTCTTGTAAAATATTTAATCTATTGATTGTTTATTTAAAGTAATAAATATAAACAAGCACCACTCTTGAAGGGTGGTGCTTTTTATTTATTCTGACAACTGCCTCTGTGATACTTTAAGGACTATCATTAAAAAGATTTTTATAATCGATTTGGATGAGGAGGATAAATTCCAATGAAAAAAGTTTTAGCACTTATTCTGGGCCTTTCAATGATGCTCGGAATTGCTGCTTGCGCAAAGAAGGTTGAAGTACCTTCCAAGAGCGACGTTAAGAAGGCTGCAGCAGAAGAATTCGACATGGAGTTCAAGGTTGATTCCGAGGACGTATCCGATGACGAGAAGGAAGCTGAGTGGGTATTGATCTCCAAGGACGGTTCCCTCGAAGTTACAGTTACATGGAACGCTAAGAAGCCCGATGAGTTCGAGTTCGATTCTGAAGAGCACCCTGAAGCAACAGAGACAGAGACCGAAGTAACAACTGAAGAGACAGATGCTACTACTGAGGCTACAACAGAGGCAACAACTGAAGCAACAACAGAAGCTTCCGGCAGTGAGACAGGCGCTACAGCTGCACCTAATCCCACCGGCGCTAAGTATGTTAACTTCGACGAGATGAACTTCTATGTTAACGGCAAGAAGTACACACTCGGCAAGACAACACTTCAGGATCTTATCGATGACGGTGTTCCTTTCAAGGACGGCGAGCTCGACGATGCCAAGAACAACCTTAAGTCAAAGTATCAGTCTGCTCCCATCAAGCTTAAGATCGCTGACGGCTGGAACGTATCTGTTTATGTATTCAACGACACAGATGCAGGCAAGCCGATGAACGAATGCTATGTAAATGAGATCTATGTTTCTGCACTTTCTTCTTCGAAGGAATCACAGAATGTTCTCACATTCGACTTCCCCTTCGAGACTTTGACAGTCGAAGATCTTAAGGCAAATTCAGGCGAGCCTACAGAGAAGCCTTACCACAATGAGGATGATCCTAAGTTCGTTGCTGACTACCTTGAGTACACAAAGCAGAGCACAAAGTTCATGAACAGAAACAGATATAAGTTCGAGTTCTACAACAGCAAGCTCTCAACATTCTACATGACATACATTCCTTGATAGGAAGTTAAGTTGAATTACCGAAGACCGTCTCAGCTTGAGGCGGTCTTTTCATATATTTATTTAAATTTTACTTACAATATGTTATGTTATTATTTGATATTCGGAATAGGAGGAATATTTCATGAAGAAAGTAATGGCACTTATTCTCGGTGTTGCTATGATCCTTGGAATCGCTTCTTGCGCAAAGAAGGTCGAAGTACCTTCCAAGAGCGATGTTAAGAAGGCAGCAGCTGAAGAATACGATCTGGACTTCAAAGTTGATTCCGAGGATATCTCCGAGGATGAGAAGGAAGCAGAGTGGGTACTCATCTCCAAGGACGGTACTCTTGAGGTAACAGTTACATGGAACGCTAAGACTCCCGACGAGTTCGAGTTCGACGACAAGGAATTGAGCGCACCTACAACGACTACTACTGAAGATCCTACGACAACAACTACTGAGGATCCCACAACAACTACAACAGAGGCACCTACAACAACCACCGAGACTTCCGGTGACGGAACTGACGGCAGCACACCTGCTCCCAATCCCTCCGGTGCTAAGTATGTTAACTTCGACGAGATGAATTTCTACATCAACGGTAAGAAGTACACACTCGGCAAGACAACACTTCAGGATCTTGTAGATGACGGCGTTCCTTTCGAGGATGGAGAGTCTGATAACTTCTCGAACAACGTTAAGTCTCACTATCAGTCCGGTTACATTAAGATCAAACTCGATGCAAAGAGCTGCTATTGCTGGATCGAAGTATTCAACGAAACTGATTCCGGCAAGCCCATGAATGAATGCTACGTAAATCAGATCCTTTTCAAGTACCTGAGTGACGAAGGCAAAAAGCAGACAATGGTTTCTTTTGATTTCCCTCTCACGCTCACAATTGATGAACTTAAGGCTAACTCCGGTGAGCCTACAGAGAAGCCTTACCACTACGATACAGAGAAGAATACTTACGACACTCTGGGTTGGACAAAGAAGGGCACAAAGTTCTATAACAGCAACAGAATCGAATTCAGCTTCAAGAACAACGTATTCGAGGAAATCAACATGACTTACATTCCCTGATAAAACGGGCAATTGAGTTTAAACATTACGGGGCTGCTCTAATAGGGCAGCCCTTGTTTTCTTTTCTGCGGTGTGAGGTTTTAGTGCGCTACGGGGTCAGGTTTTCGAGTCCCCGGTCTGATTATTTCCGCTTGTTCCGTCATTTAAAGATTTGTTGCCTTCCGGGCGGACAAAAAGAGCAACATTTTCGCGTTTTTAGGATCAGCACTGTAACAACGATCTTTAACCGTGAGTCCCCGCGGCCGATTAACAACACCGCTTTTTCCATTTATGATTGACAACCCACCAATGCTATAGTATTTTTATGTCAGTTTAAACCGTTGACGGAGAGTGAGTAACTTTAAGGAACCGTTCAAAGAGAGTCCGGGATGGTGAGATCCGGGCAGCAAGGGCCTTTTAGCGAATGGACTCCGGAGGGCGCAGAGGAAAGGGAGACTCCCAAGTATATTGCGACGTAAGGCACGCGTAAGAGGCCGGAGATATGTTGGTATCTTGTCTAAGCGCACGAGTCACATCGTGAATCAAGGTGGCACCGCGGATATAAAGAGTATTCGTCCTTGACTTAAAGATCAGAAGATCTTTTGTCAGAGGGCGTTTTTTATTGCCTCCGGCAAAAGATGAGAACCGGAGGTGACTTTTATGAAAGTAGTACCGTCAATCGAAGAAGTCAGAGCTTTTGCTGCTGAAGGCAAGTACGATGTAGTGCCCGTAAGCTGCGAGATCCTCTCAGATTTCACGACGCCCATCGAGACAATCCGCATCTTAAAGAATGCGTCAACACATGCATATCTGCTCGAATCTGCCTGGGCCAACGAACGATGGGGCAGATATACTTTCCTGGGCTTTGACCCGAAGCTCGAGATCACCTGCATAAACGGAGAGATCACATACGGTGATAAGACTGAGAAGACTGATGACCCTTCAAATATCATCAGAGGGATCATGTCTAAGTTCAGAAGCCCCAGGCTTGATTATCTTCCTTCCTTTACAGGCGGTCTGGTCGGTTATTTCTCATACGACTACCTGACATATGCCGAGCCTACCGCAAAGTGCGACGTAGTCGACGAAGAGAACTTTAAAGACGTTGATCTCATGCTTTTCGACAAAGTCATAGCATTCGACCACGTAAGGCAGAAGCTCATCCTCATATCCAATATGTCATTAGAGGACGTGGATGCCGGATACAAGGAAGCAACAGAAGAACTCGAGGCTCTGATAGACCTCCTTAAGAACGGAGAGAAGTCCGAAGATCCCGAAGGCAGGCTCTTAGGCGAAGTTACATCCCTTTTCTCGAAAGATGAATACTGCGCCATGGTCGAGAAGGCCAAGAACTACATCCACGAAGGCGATATCTTCCAGATAGTGCTCTCGAACCGCCTTTCCGCACCTTATGAAGGCAGCCTTCTTAATACTTACAGATTATTAAGAACTATTAATCCTTCTCCTTATATGTTCTATTTCGCAGGCACCGACGTCGAAGTTGCAGGTGCTTCTCCGGAGACCCTGGTAAAGCTTGAAGACGGTATCCTTCATACGTTCCCTCTCGCGGGCACAAGACCCAGAGGCAAGACCGAGGAAGAGGATAAGAGGCTTGAAGAAGAGCTCCTTGCCGATGAGAAAGAGCTTGCCGAGCACAACATGCTCGTAGACCTCGGCCGCAACGACCTGGGCAAGATCAGTGAATTCGGCTCTGTTGAAGTTGAGAAGCTCAGGAGCATCGAGCGTTATTCACACGTTATGCATATAGGCTCTACCATCCGCGGAAAGATCGATTCGAAGCACGATGCATTGGATGCCGTTGAGGCCGTTCTTCCTGCCGGAACACTTTCCGGTGCGCCGAAGATCCGTGCATGCCAGCTTATCGGAGAGCTCGAAAACAACAAGCGCGGAATATACGGCGGCGCCATCGGCTATATCGACTTTACGGGCAACATGGACACATGCATCGCCATCCGCATCGCCTACAAGAAGAACGGCAAGGTCTTCGTCAGGAGCGGCGCCGGCATCGTAGCCGATTCCGTACCCGAGAAAGAATACGAAGAGTGCCTCAATAAGGCCAGAGCCGTTCTCAATTCCTTATCGCTCGCAGAGGAGGTATAAGAGATGATACTTCTTATAGATAACTACGACAGCTTTTCATATAACCTCTATCAGATGATAGGCGAGATAAATCCCGACATCAGGGTCATCAGAAATGACGAGATGACGGTAGAAGAGATCAGGGCACTTGCACCTGACCACATCATCCTCTCACCGGGTCCCGGCAGGCCTGAGGATGCAGGCATCATCTGCGACGTGGCAGCTTCGGTCCATGACATTCCGGTCCTGGGAGTCTGCTTAGGCCATCAGGCGATCTGCAAAGCATACGGTGCCACGATCACTTATGCCGGACACCTGATGCACGGCAAACAGTCTGATGTCGGACTCTATGCTCTGTGCCCCCTGTTCAGAGGGATCGGCGAGCACACCAAAGTTGCCCGCTATCACTCACTTGCGGCAGACCGTGACACGATCCCTGAGTGCCTGCAGATAACGGCCGTTGCCGATGACGGTGAGGTCATGGCCGTAAAACACCGCGACTATCCGATCTACGGCGTCCAGTTCCATCCTGAGTCGATCCTGACACCGGACGGCAGGAAAATGCTGGAGAACTTCCTTTTTAATTGTTAATTGATTACGCGGCATAACCTTAAGATGACCCCTTTCGAGCCTGTGGTGAGCTTGAAAGGGGTTTTCTTTTGCCCCTGACCCATTCAAAATGAGCCTTTAGGATAGGTTTCAGCCCGCCGGGAAAACTGCCAATGACAAAATAAACAGATTTGCCCCACGGCGCACGAAAAAAGTTGTTGACAAAAATTGTTTCCTTCTATATAATTCTTTACTGCGTCGTAATGGGTTTGGGCAACTATGCCTATTTCTCTTGACGGAAGAGGATTTTTATGGTAAATAAAAATGCTTTTCAACCAAGAAACCGCTTAAACCATGTGTTTTTAAGCTTTGTGTGAGGTGATTCGTTAACAATGGTCCATTCCGTAAAACAAGGCAAGACAGAGCGACAGTCGTATTCCAAGATCAAAGAAGTAATTGAGGTGCCTAACCTTATCGAGAACCAGAAGCAGTCTTATCAGTGGTTCATCGACGAAGGTATGCAGCAGATCTTCGATGAAGTATCTCCGATTACTGATGATCAGGGCAAGTACGAAGTCTATTTTGTCGGTAAGATTTTCGATTCTGAGAATCCCTGTGATCCCACAGGCAAGGAGAAGGACGGCAAGGGTAAGAAGAGTAAGGAGTCCAAGACTCCCGTTAAGCTTTCCAAGTCCGCAATTATTGACAGCTGCAAGAAGAACGACAGTAACTATGCAGCACCCTTGAGCATCCAGCTCAGACTCCATAACAAGATTGACGGAACAGTTACTGACGAGACAGCTTTCGTAGGCAATTTCCCTATCATGACTGATCAGGGTACATTTATTGTCAACGGCGCTGAGCGTGTAGTAATCAATCAGATCGTAAGATCTCCCGGAGCTTACTATTCCGAGATGAGATCAAAGATGGGCAACAGATTGCTTTCCGCAGAACTTATCCCTTACAGAGGTTCCTGGATCCTCATCGAAGAAGATGAGAAGGAGAGCAAGCTTAACGCTAAGGAGAGAGCTCTTAAGGCTGCAGGCGCTCCTGACGCAAACAACGATCCTGACGAATACAACCTTATCTACATCGTCGTAGATAAATCCCACAAGATCTCCCTCTCAGTATTCCTGAGATGCTTAGGCCTCGTTACAGACGAGGACATCATCAACATGTTCGGTGATGAAGAGTGCCTCAGAATGACACTTGAGAAGGACGAGACAAGAAATGCTTCTGATCCTCAGACAGCAGCATTCCAGGAGTTCTTCAAGAAGGTTCGTAACAACGAGCCCTTCACAGTTGATAATGCGAAGAACATCCTTAACAAGACATATTTCGATTCTTTAAGATACGACCTCGAGAGAGTAGGTATCTACAAGGTCAACAAGAAGTTCGAGCTTTCCGCAAGAATCATCGGAAGCAAGGCTGCTGACAACGTAGTTACTGAAGATGGTGAGCTCATCTGCAAGAAGAACACCGTTATCACAGAAGAGATCGCTGCAAAGATCGAAGATTCCGGCGTTATGGCCGTTCAGATCTTCCCCAGAAAGCTCGTTCGCGCAGCTGATGAGGATGAGTTCGAGGATGTACCTCTCAAGGTCATCGGCAACGGCAGAGTTGACGCTGAAGCTTTCATTGCAAACAGCATCACAAAGGCTGAATTCAAGAAGTTCGATCTCGCAAGAACCGGCATTAACGAGAAGGTTAGAGCCAGCATCTTAAGAGAGATCATCGAGCAGGTAAAGGCTGAGAGCAAGACAGACATTGCTTCCAGACTTGAGGCTGCCATGACTGAGCGTAAGGAAGATCTTATGCCCAGGAACCTCACAGTTGACGATATCTATGCATTCGTTTCTTACTACATCGGACTGCACAGAGGCGTCGGCAGAATCGACAACATCGACCATTTGGGCAACCGTAGAGTTAAGTCTGTAGGCGAGCTCCTTCAGAACCAGCTCCGTACAGGTATCCAGAGAGTCGAGAAGAATACAAGAGACAGGATCTCTCAGATCTCCAGCAAGGAAGGCGAAGTTGTTACGGCTACAAGCCTCGTTAACACAAGACCTTTGAGCGCTGCATTCAGAGAGTTCTTCGGATCATCACAGCTCTCAGCTTTCGCTGACCAGAACAACCCGCTCGCTGAGCTTACGAACAAGAGAAGACTTTCAGCTTTGGGCCCCGGCGGTATCTCCCGTGAGAGAGCTTCAATGGAAGTCCGTGATATCAACCCTACACACTATGGACGTATGTGTACGATCGAGACACCGGAAGGTCAGAACATCGGTCTTATGACGTCCCTGGCTATCTATGCACGTATCAACAAGTACGGTTTCATCGAGACTCCTTACAGAAAATTCGATAAGGAGAACTTAAGAGTTACTGACGAAGTTGTTTACATGTCTGCTGACGAAGAGGATGAGTTCAACATCGCTCAGGCTAACGAGCCTATCGATGAGGACGGCCGTTTCATCGGCAAGAAGATCGTATGCCGTTACTTAGACCAGTTCCTGCAGCTTGACCCTGAACAGGTCGACTACATGGACGTATCTCCTAAGCAGCTCGTATCCGTATCCACATCACTTATCCCGTTCCTTGGTAACGACGACGCTAACCGTGCCCTGATGGGCTCCAACATGCAGCGTCAGGCAGTACCTCTCATCAAGCCTGAGGCACCTATCATCGGAACAGGTATGGAATACCGTGCAGCTAAGGACTCCGGCGTATGCATCGTTGCATCCCACGACGGTGTCGTATCCTTTGTTGCATCAGACAAGATCGAAGTTACAACAGCTGAGGGCACAGTAGACACCTACATGCTCGCTAAGTATCAGAGATCCAACCAGAGCACATGCATCAACCAGCGTCCTATCGTTGCCATCGGCGACAAGGTAAAGGCCGGCGATACTATCGCAGACGGTCCTGCTACGGACAACGGTGAGCTTGCTCTCGGACGTAACGTTCTCATCGGATTCACAACATGGGAAGGTTATAACTACGAGGACGCTGTTCTCGTAAATGAGAGAATCGTAAGAGATGATGTTTATACATCTATCCATATCGAAGAGCATGAGTGCGAAGCACGTGAGACGAAGCTCGGTGCTGAGCAGATCACAAGAGAAGTTCCGAACGTAAGTGACGACGCTCTCTCTAACCTCGACGAGAACGGTATCGTCATGATCGGTGCCGAAGTTAAGGACGGAGACATCCTCGTTGGTAAGGTTTCCCCTAAGGGTGAGACAGACCAGACAGCAGAAGAGAGACTTTATAAGGCAATCTTCAACGAGAGAGCAAGAGAAGTTAAGGATACTTCAAAGCGCGTTCCTCACGGCGGTTCCGGCGTAGTCGTTGACGTTGTTGTTTCCACAAAGGATACAAACGGCAACTTGAAGAACGGTGTAGATAAGAGAGTCCGCGTTTATGTCGCACAGAAGAGAAAGCTCTCCATCGGCGACAAGATGGCAGGACGTCACGGAAACAAGGGTGTTGTCTCCAGAGTACTTCCTGAAGAGGATATGCCTTTCTTACCTGACGGTACAACACTCGATATCTGCTTGAACCCCTTGGGCGTTCCTTCCCGTATGAACATCGGTCAGCTCCTCGAGGTACACCTCGGCCGTGCTGCCAAGGCACTCAACTGGAAGATCGCAACACCTGTATTCGACGGTGCAAACGAGAACGACATTGCTGATGCTTTCGAGCTTGCAGGCATCGATAAGGACGGTAAGACTGTTCTTTACGACGGACGTACCGGCGAGCCTTTCGAGAACAGAGTAACAGTAGGTATCATGTATTACATGAAGCTGCACCACCTTGTTGACGACAAGATGCACGCAAGATCCACAGGACCTTACTCACTCGTTACACAGCAGCCTTTGGGCGGTAAAGCCCAGTTCGGCGGACAGAGATTCGGTGAGATGGAAGTTTGGGCACTCGAAGCTTACGGTGCTGCTCATACCCTCAAGGAGATCCTCACTGTTAAGTCCGACGATATCGAAGGCCGTTCAAAGACATATGACGCCATCATCCGCGGCAAGAACATTCCTGAACCGGGTATCCCTGAGTCCTTCAATGTCCTTGTTAACGAGCTTAAGGCGTTGGCAC
>JAEFBA010000053.1 GCA_016292145.1 Saccharofermentans sp. | reverse complement strand
GAACAAAGAAGGAAGTTGCTAAGCTTAAGCTCGAGATGACAAAGCTCGATCAGAACCTCGGCGGTATCGTTGGTATGGTTAAGCTCCCTGCAGCTCTTTTCATCGTTGACACAAAGAAGGAGCACAATGCAGTTGCAGAAGCTAAGAGACTTGGTATCCCGATCGTTGCTATCGTTGATACAAACTGCGATCCTGATGAAGTTGACTATGTAATCCCCGGTAACGACGATGCTATCCGTGCAGTTAAGCTCATCACAGCTAAGATGGCTGACGCTGTTATCGAAGCACACCAGGGTGAGGATGCTACATCTGAGGGTATGGATCTTGATTCCGCTGACGCTAAGGCTGCTACAGCAGAAGTTGCTGAGGAGCAGGCAGTTGAGGAAGCTGGCGAGAAGTCCATCGAAGAGATCGCTTCCGAGGCTTAATTTCAATCTTAACTAAAACCTAAAAGGAGAAAATATATGGCAGTTACAGCACAACAGGTAAAAGAACTCCGTGAGCTCACAGATTGCGGCATCATGGACTGCAAGAAGGCACTTATCGAGTGCGAAGGTGATATCGAGAAGGCTAAGGCTTGGCTTCGTGAGAAGGGTATGGCTAAGGCTGAGAAGAAGTCTGCAAGAATCGCTGCAGAGGGTGCAGTTGTTTCCAAGATCGCAGACGACAAGAAGTCCGGTGTTCTCGTTGAGATCAACATCGAGACAGACTTCGCTGCTAACACAGATAAGTTCAAGGCTTTCACTGACGCTGTTGCTACACACATCCTTACAAAGAAGCCTGCAAACATCGAAGAGCTCATGGCTCAGCCCCTTTACAATGACGAGTCCAAGACAGTTGAGATCTTCCAGAAGGAAGCTATCGCTGATATCGGTGAGAACACATCCATCAGAAGATTCGTTATCTATGAGGTAGAGGGCAACGGTGCTGTTGCTTCTTACATCCACATGGGTGGTAAGGTAGGCGTTTTCGTTGAGGTTACAACAGACGACGATTCCGTTATCAACAAGCCTGAGTTCGCTGATTTCGCTAAGAACATCGGCATGCAGGTTGCTTCCATGAGACCTAACTGGGTTACAGAGGATGAAGTACCCCAGGCAGAGCTCGACAAGGAAGTTGACATTATCAAGAACAAGGCTCTCGAAGAGGGTAAGCCTGAGAAGATCATCATGGACAGGATCGTTCCCGGCCAGATCAAGAACTTCTACAAGCTCAACTGCCTCGTTGACCAGGAGTTCTTCAGAGATGACGATCTCACGATCTCCCAGTACATCGATCAGTCAATCAAGGCTATCGGCGCTAACGTTTCCGTTGTACGTTTCACACGTTTCGGTCTTGGCGAAGGTATCGAGAAGAAGGTTGACGATTTCGCTGAGGAAGTCAGAAAGCAGGCTGGTCTCTGATAGACCGTCTGATATCAAATCAGTCAATTGCCCCGCACGTTTTGTGCGGGGTTTTCTTTTGCCTTGTTTTCGAAAACTATACTTGATCCTGTGAGGCGAATTTGCGGTTGCTCTTATATTTAATAAATATAAGGTTCACCTTGGGACAAATTATTGATAAAATCTATTGAAAGATATTTTCGCGGAGGTAAATACCTTTATGGGTGATACAAAATACAAGCGTATTCTTTTGAAGATATCCGGTGAGGCTTTGGCAGGCGATGCCAAGATCGGTATCAATGACGAAGTTCTTAAAGAAATCTCAACAAGCATCAAAGCAGTTTCCGATCTCGGCGTACAGGTTGCCGTAGTCGTTGGCGGCGGTAACTTCTGGAGAGGAAGATCTTCTGAGCAGATGGACAGAGTTACTGCAGACCACATGGGAATGCTTGCTACTCTTATGAACTCCCTCGCTCTTTCTGACGCTTTGGAGCAGCTTGGTGCAGTTACGAGAGTCTTGTCTGCAATCGAAGTAAGACAGATGGCAGAGCCTTATATCAGAAAGAGAGCTGTAAGACATTTGGAGAAGGGCCGTATCGTAATCTTCGCATGCGGAACCGGCAACCCTTATTTCTCAACTGATTCAGGTGCTGCTTTAAGAGCTACTGAGATTGGTGCTGACGTATTGCTTAAGGCTACAATGGTTGACGGTGTATATGACAAGGATCCCAAGAAGTTCCCTGACGCTGTTAAGTATGAGAAGGTTACTTACGATGAAGTCCTTAAGAATGACCTCAAGGTAATGGATGCTACAGCTGCAGCTCACTGCCGTGATAACCGTACCAAGATGCTTGTTTTCTCTATGGAAGATCCCGAGAACATCGTAAGGATCGTAAAGGGCGAAAACCTCGGAACACTCGTTGTAAAAGAATAAATTTAAATAATAGGAGGCTTGAATTATGGCAATGATCGAGATCACAAAGAAAGATTACGATGATATCGAAGCAAAAATGCAGAAGTGCATCGATAACCTTCAGGAGAACCTCAACACAATCCGTGCCGGACGTGCCAATCCGCACGTTTTGGATAAGATCCAGGTTGAGTATTACGGAGCTATGTCTCCGCTTAATGCCGTAGCCAATATTCAGGTTCCTGAAGCAAGAATGATCACATTATCACCTTGGGATCCGAAGATGCTCAAAGAGATCGAGCATGCTATCCAGGCATCTGACCTCGGCATCAATCCTACAAACGACGGTAAGATGATCAGACTCGTTTTCCCTATGCTTACAGAGGAAAGACGTAAGGATCTTGTTAAGCAGGTTAAGGTATACGGTGACGAGACAAAGGTAGTTATCCGTAACAACCGCCGTGACGCTATCGATAAGATGCGTGCAGCTAACAAGAAGAAGGAACTTACAGACGATCTTCTCAAGGAATTCGAAGAGAAGGTTCAGAAGATCACAGATAAGTTTACAGCTGAAGTAGACAAGGTCTGCGAGACAAAGAATAAGGAATTGATGGAGATCTGATGGCCTTATTCGGTAATAAACAGGAAAAGACTTATGATACGGGAGACCTTAAGGTCCCCGTATCTTTGGGTGTAATAATGGACGGCAACGGAAGATGGGCTACACAAAGACATCTTCCGAGATCAGCCGGACATAAGGTTGGTGCGGAGAACCTTAAGGAACTCTGCAGAAACTGCGTAAGATACGGCGTTAAGTATCTTACGGTATATGCGTTCTCCACCGAGAACTGGGCAAGACCCCAGCCTGAGGTCGATTTCCTCATGAAGCTCTTCGTCGAGCTTTTCGACAAGTATGACGCAGAGCTTGCTGAAGAAGGGATCAGGGTAAGATTTACCGGTGATGATTCCGAGCTTCCTCCTAAGGTCAGGGAAGTTTGCAAGACTGCTGAGGAGAGATCCAAAGACCGTCCGAATATGCAGCTTATAGTTGCACTTAATTACGGCGGCAGAAGAGAGATCGTAAACAGTTTCCGCCAGCTTGCAGAACAGGTTAAGGCAGGAACCCTGGAGCCTTCGGATATCACTGAACAGATGATCTCCGACAATATGTATCTTCCGGACGTTCCCGATCCGGAACTTATCATCAGACCGAGCGGTGAGATGAGATTGTCCAATTTCCTTTTGTGGGAAAGCGCTTATTCTGAGTTCTGGGTATCCGATACATTATGGCCGGACTTCGGTTATGAAGACCTGACTCAGGCATTCAGGGATTTTGCAGGACGCGACAGACGCTTCGGCGGCTTATCAAAGAAAGAAAGCAAGACTTAAAGTTGAGACAAAGAGTAATCACAGGTTTCATTTTTACGGTGCTGGTACTTTCATTCTTCGTACCGGCTTTGTGGTGGCCTGTTACAGGCGTTGTAATGGCAGTCATTATCGGCGTTGTTGCATGCGTTGAGATGTACAAGGCCATAAGGAACGGCGGATATCATCCGTCAAGACTTCTCCTTATCATCGGCATGTGCCTTGCAACCCTTATTGTTATTTCCGGCCTTATCTTCAAGCTGAAGGTCGAGAGCATCATGGCTCTTTATCTTATCGTGGTCTGCATGTACTGCGTATCGTGCGGCATCAATCTGCCGCTGGTAAGACCTGAGGATGACAAGGCATTCTTAAACGGAATGTTTACGGGCGGAATGATCTTTTACATATCATTCCCGCTGTTCTGCTTTGTAAGCGCTCTGCTTTTTGTTCCTAACGGGTGGTATTACATGGTCATCGGTCTTTTCGCGCCCTGGGGAACAGATACATTTGCATACTTTACGGGTGTTGCCTTAGGAAAGCATAAGATCGTGCCTCATATCTCTCCCAAGAAGACATGGGAAGGATGTATCGGCGGTTCATTATTCTGCGCTGTCTGTGTAACGGTGTACTGCTGTCTTGTAATCTACAGATACGATGAGATCGGCATAGGGATCGTTCCTTACGGTGTGCTTACTTTCTGTCTGGGGCTTTTGATCTCAGTCATGTCACAGCTTGGAGACTGGTTCTGCTCTGTTATAAAGAGAAGAACGGGAATAAAGGATTTCAGCAATCTTTTCCCCGGACACGGCGGAATGCTCGACAGATTCGACAGCACGTTCTTTACGCTTCCGGTAGCGCTGCTTCTTGCTTTGTTCGCGAGCAATCTGTTCTGATGTTTTGAACATTGGTAATAAGGGAATAAGGATGATTTAAAATGCGTAAATTATCAATTTTGGGTTCTACGGGGTCGATAGGTAAACAGACCCTTGAAGTCGCAAGAAAGGCTCCTTCTGACTTTACGGTCGAGGCGCTTACCTGCGGCAGTGATATTGATACACTGTTCGGACAGATCGAAGAATTCAGACCTAAGGTCTGTTCAGTTGTAAATAAAGATAAAGCAAAAGAGCTTTCAGACAGGCTTAAGGCTTCAGGCATAGATACTGAGGTCCTTTCAGGTGATGAAGGCAATATTTCCGTTGCCACTTTGGACTCCTGCGATACGGTCGTCGGAGCCATCGTAGGCTTTGCAGGACTTGAGCCTGTTTATCACGGAATCCTTGCAGGCAAGGATATCGCTCTTGCCAATAAAGAGACTCTTGTTGCAGGCGGCGATATCATAATGCCGCTCATAAGGGAAAAGGGCGTAGCGATGCTTCCTATCGACAGTGAGCATTCAGCTATCTGGCAGTGCCTTAAAGGCGAGAAGAGAGAAGACTTGGACAGGATCCTGATCACTGCATCCGGCGGCCCTTTCAGAGGTATGAAGCGTGATGAATTGGAGAACGTTACTCTCGAAGATGCGCTCCATCACCCGACATGGAATATGGGCGGCAAGATTACCATAGATTCTGCGACAATGATGAATAAAGGCCTTGAGATCATTGAGGCTCACCACCTTTACGGCATCGCTTGCTCTAAGATCGATGTCGTGGTTCATCCGCAGAGCATAATCCATTCGATGATAAGACTTAAGGACGGTTCCGTTCTTGCACAGATGGGCAAGCCTTCAATGGTTCTTCCTATCGAAGTCGCATTATATTATCCCGACAGAGGTCCTTCAATCGTTACGGAGTTTGATCCGTTCGCGCAGGGTATGTCTAATCTTACTTTTGAGCCCTGTGATACGGAAGTCTTCAAACTTGTTAAGCTCGCATATGAGACAGGTGATAAGGGCGGACTTTATCCTACGGTCATGAATGCTGCAAATGAGTCGGCCGTAAGAAGCTACCTAAAGGGAAAGATCAGGTTCCTCGATATCGAGAGAACTGTTTTCGAGACTGTTGAAAAAATGGATCCTGAGATAAAGGAGCTGAAACTTACTATAGAAACCATCGAGCAGGCTGACAGGGATGCCAGGATATATGCCGATGAGATCATTGACGGAAAGATCTGAGTATGAATATAGCTGCAAGTATAGTAGTCGTTTTGATAATGCTCGGTGTCCTTGCGACACTTCATGAGTTAGGACATTACTGGATGGCGAGACTTCTTAAGATAAAGGTCTTTGAAGTCTCAATCTTTGTCGGACCCAAGCTTCTTAAGTGGAAGCATAAGGGTGTTGATTTCTCATTAAGGATGATCCCCATAGGAGCTTATGTAAGATTCTCCGAGATCGATGAAGAGGGCAAAGCCGTAGACAGCAAGGATCCTGACCTTCTTCTTAACCAGCCCAGGATCAAAAGGCTTCTGGTAGCGCTCGCAGGTCCTGCTATGAACCTGTTCTTGGGCACGCTTATCTTCCTTCTCATGTTCTGGGTAACGGGCTTTACAACAACTCATATCATCAAGCCCGAGAAGGGTTCACAGCTCTATGCTTATGCCGATATGGTTAATGACGGCGATACGATCAAATCCGTAAACGGCGTAAATGTCTATTCTTCCTTTGACCTCATCTTTGAGATGGATTCTGCTGATCCTTCAAAAGAGATGGATCTTAAGATCAGATCCAAGGAAACAGGCAAGAACTACAACGTCACTTTAACTCCTGTTGTAAGAGAAAGGCCCATGCTCCTTATTACGGTCGAGAACAAGCTTGCCAACAACGATTATAAGGGCTGGAAAGTATACTCTGTCAGTGAAGAACAGAACAACGGCAATCCTGTCATCAAAGCAGGCGACTATGTTACCCATATCAACGGTAAGTCCGTAGATGATGAAGATTTTGAAGACTTTTTATATAACATTACAGATGAAGTCGTTACGGTAACTTACATAAGAGACGGGGAGACCCGTGAAGATGACCTGGTTCCGAAATATGTTGATACGGTCAACTCCAGAGGTATCACTCTTCTCCAGTACAAGGTCAATTCCGTCGACAAATTTTTCTCCGCGTTAGGTTATGCGGCCAAAATGCCGGCTTCGATGTTAAATATCACCGTAAGAGGCATAAAAGATATTATCGCCGGAAAGGTAAAAGCTTATAATTTGGTATCAGGTCCCATAGGAATCACGACTATGGTCAATGACGTGGTAGCGGATGAGCAGGATACCTTGGGTGATAAGGTCTATGTTCTCATAATGCTGAGTGCCGTAATCTCCATTGCACTCGCATTCTCGAACCTTCTTCCGATACCGGGTCTTGACGGCATTCAGATCATATTCATTGCCGTTGAGATGGTCATCGGACGTAAGTTGTCTGAGAAGGCTGAGGCCAGGCTTACAGTGGTCGGTTTTGTGATCATTGTATTGCTTCTTATCCTCGCTTTTGTATCTGATATTCTAAGGATCATATTCGGTTACTGATCTTATTGATTGGAGTGTGCTTTTATGACGAAGAAAGTCTTAATCGGTAATGTTGAGGTCGGCGGCGGGTCTTCGGTAAAGATCCAGTCGATGAATAATACTGATACGAGAGATGCCAAAGCAACTCTTAATCAGATCAGGGAATTGGCTGACAACGGATGTGATATCACCAGAGTTGCAATTCCCGACATGGAAGCCGCTATGAGCCTTAAGGAGATCACTTCCAAATCTCCGATTCCTGTTGTTGCAGATATCCATTTTGATTACAGACTTGCTCTGGCAGCCGCAGACAACGGCGCATCAAAGATAAGGATCAATCCCGGCAATATCGGCGGACCTGACAAAGTTAAGCTTGTCGCTGATAAATGTAAAGAGCGGCATATACCGATCAGAGTCGGTGTCAATTCCGGTTCGATATCCAGGGAGATACTTGCCAAATACGGTGAAGTCAATGCTGATGCCATGACTGAGAGCGCTTTGGGCGCTGTTAAGCTTTTGGAAGATCAGGATTTCGATGATATCGTTATATCGATCAAATCTTCGTCACCCAGGCTTACCATCGATACTTACAGGATCCTGGCCAAGTCTTGTGATTATCCTCTTCATGTCGGCGTTACCGAGGCAGGTACCGTCCGTGAAGGCGCTGTAAAATCCGCAGTGGGTATCGGCGCACTTCTTGCTGAAGGAATAGGAGATACCATAAGAGTATCTTTAACAGGTAACCCTGTTGATGAAGTTATTACAGCAAAGCAGATCCTCAAAGCTCTTGACTTAAGAGACGGAGGCATTACTTTTATATCCTGTCCGACATGCGGCAGAACACAGGTTCCGCTCATCGAACTTGCCGGACAGATAGAAGAGAAGGTTTCCAAGCTTCCCTATAACCTTAAAGTCGCTGTTATGGGTTGTGTAGTAAACGGACCCGGAGAGGCACGCGAATGTGATATCGGATTAGCCGGCGGCATCGACGAATTTGTTTTATTTGAAAAAGGTGTACCGGTCAGGAAGATTCCTGCTTCCGCGGCGGTTGATGAATTTGTAAGGGAAGTGATCAGACTTGGAGAAGAAAAGTGTAAAGCTACTTGAGTTATTCAATGTAGAAGATGACAAATATAAAGGATTAGTAGACCTTACGGTAGTTAAGGTCGATATTTACAAGGCAAAAGCATCCATCAATCTTATTCTTGAAGGTATCGAGAACATTAAGGACGACAGGGCTGTCGTTGCTTTTGTTGAAGAGCTTGAACGTGACTTCGGCACACGTGTTAATTTCACGTTCAAAGGTGTTAACAGGGATAATTTCCCTTATATGTATGAACAGTTAAGAGGCCTAATCAACCATTACATTGCCCGTGACTGTCAGGGCGGTGTTGGTGACATGGTCGACTTTATCAATCTGAGCTTTGACGGCGGCAGTGATACTGTTAATATCGATATCCCGTCAGGGTGGTCAGCGATGTTAAGCGATTACGACAGGAAGAATCTTAAAGAATCCGTAGGTGATGCAATCAATATCTGTGTTGCCGATCAGATCGGATTTGATTATGAGATCGTAAGCCGCGTACCTGATGCAGCGGGACGCGATCTTGGTCCTGAGGACGACATCATAAAGGCTATTGAGGACGGAAAATTTGAATTCCCTGAAGAAGAGCCTGCAGAAGACCAGTCCGGTAAACCTAAGAAAAAGAAGACTGATAAAGATAAGCCTGCTGATGCCAAGCCCGCCGGCAAGGACTCTTGGGCTGCAAAGGCCGAACAGGTCCGTAAAGAAGCCAAGCAGGAGGATAAGCAGTCTTTCTATAAGGCTAAGGAGAACGCAGAGAACCAGCTTTACGGCCGCGTAAAGAAGCAGGCTACATTCATGAAGATAGCTAATCTTACGGTCGGCTGTTTTGATGTAAATATCGCAGGTGATATTTCTTTCAACGATGACTCTTTCAAGCTTGCCAAGACCGGCAAGAGCGTTATCGTTAAGTTCATGTGCCTTGATGATACGGACGGCATTTCCTGTATCGCATTCTTAAAGCCGGAAGAAGCCGACGGATTCCAGAAAGAATTCGGCAAAGGCGGATTTGTCGGCATTCAAGGCAATGTCGAGAACGATTCCTTCACCGGTGACAAGACATTAAGGGTGTCAGGATTCTTCAGTGCGGAAAAGCCGCCTAAGAGAAAGGATAATGCTAAGCGCAAAAGAGTCGAGCTTCATGTTCACACTAAGATGAGCGAGAGTGACGCTACGAGCGAACCGGCTGATCTTGTTAAGCTTGCCGCATCCTTCGGCCACAGTGCAGTTGCTGTAACTGACCATGGTGTCGTTCAGGCATTCCCTCATGTTTTCGAGGCCGCGAAAGGAATAAACAAGAAGCGCAAGGATACCGGTGAAGAGCCGATCAAATGCATTCTCGGATGTGAAGGTTATCTTGTTGATGACGGCCCGACGGTATTTTATAACCTGCCGTATGATGTTAAGAACGATAAGATAAAGCCTTCTGATGTCGATGATGACGCTTCTTTGAACTTTATCCAGAAGCCCAAGGCGGTTGGTTCTTTTGTCTCCATTGTAATTAATCGTAATGGTGATGATGCCCTTCGTGACACATTTACGTCTGTCTGTGCATCCAAGTTCAGACTTAAGGGGTATAAGGCTGTTAAGCCTGAAGAAGAGGGCGAATCCGACCAGGATGCAATGGAGTTCGCATCTCATGACATCGATAAGTCTCTCTGGAATCCTGATGAGATCCCTGAGGAGCTTTCTGATGAGAACATCAGTGTTAAGCCTTTGGAGCCGCACGCTCTTTTAGGTGCTGCTTGCAATGTCGATCTCGATATTAACGGTGAGTATGCTGACGGAACAGACGAAGTCGTTCCTGAAGAGCTGGTTTTCGAGCATGTCGCTGATTTCCACGCGGAATTCGAAGATGCGATTTATCCCGGCAAAGGTGAGCCATGCGACTCATACTTTGCCATGGGAGAATTGTTGGAATTCATCGGGGATTCTTATATTACCGGTCCTGATATATTCACTACTTTGGCATTTCTCCGCCGTGCCGGTTACGGGATTAATATTGAAGATCATGTTTACTACAGACATAAGTTCCTTATGCCTGCAACTTCAGATGAGGATATTCTTGAGACATTCTACAAGGAAGAGTACAAGAGTATTGATGAAGCATTGAGCAGCAAGGGCGCTGTATTTGAATATGCACCTGACGGCAGCATCTTCGACAGTATGTTTGCCAAGTGCTATAAGTCTGCATCTCTTCTTGCTGCATGCCTTAAGGATGCAGGGACTGTTGATGCTTTGTCCATCAACTATTCTGTCGGACACTATAAGCCGGAGAAGATTAAGTCAACGAAGAAGATTTCTCCGTCGAGTCCTATTAGGGAAGCACCTACTTACCATATTATCTATCTTGTGCGTTCTAATATGGGACTTTACAACTTGTACCGTATAGTATCTGAATCCCAGATACACTATTTCGCTTTAAGGCCCAGAACTCCAAAGAGTCTTTTGAAGTATTTCAAATCCGGTATCATCGTTGGCGGTGCTTGCGAGCGTGGTGAGATATACCGTTTTGTAATCTCGAAATACAGAGAACTCAATAAGGACAGACAGGCTACAAGAGATTTCCTGAAAGAATCTAAAGAGTTCGCAAAGATATTGAGTCTTTACGACTATGTTGAGATCCAGCCTCTGTGCAACAACATGTTCATTACGAGACAGGATCCTTCAAAATCTGATACGGGAACTACTCCGATGAATGAGGATGACATCCGTATCATTAACGAGCTGCTCGTAGAGACTGCTGACGATCACGGCATGATGTGCTGCGCTACGACTGACTCGCACTTCCTTAATAAAGAAGACGGCCGTTACAGAAAGTACATGCTCATGAGCATGGGCTTCAGTGATGCCGAAATGCAGAGCGATCTTTATTTCAGGACCACTGACGAGATGCTCGATGAATTTAAGTATCTTGGCGAAGAGAAAGCTATGGAGGTCGTTGTCGACAACACAAATAAGATCGCGGATCTTATCGAGTTCGGAATAAAGCCGTTCCCTGACGGCTCTTATCCTCCTCAGATCGCAAGAGCTGCTGCCGATGTAAGAGATATCGCTTATACTAGGGCAAACAGAATGTACCGCCATAAGGGTGTCCTTAATGAAGTCGTTAAGGCAAGACTCGACAGAGAACTCGAATCCATTATCGGTAACGGCTATGCGATCATGTATTACATCGCATACAGACTTGTTAAGAAATCCAATAACGACGGATATGTTGTAGGTTCAAGAGGTTCTGTAGGTTCTTCTTTTGCTGCTACGATGTGCGGTATTTCAGAAGTAAACCCGCTGCCTCCGCATTACAGATGCCCCAAGTGTAACTATGCGGAATTTGATAATACGGGTAAGTATGGTTCAGGCTATGACCTGCCGCCAAAGGTTTGTCCTGAGTGCGGAGAGAAGCTGATCCCTGACGGACAGGATATTCCTTTTGAGACATTCCTCGGATTTAAGGGTGATAAGCAGCCTGATATCGACCTTAACTTCTCAGGTGAATATCAGCCGAGAGCGCATGCATATGTAGGCGTTCTCTTTGGTGGTACACATACGTTCAAGGCAGGTACGATCGGCGCTTACCAGGATAAGAACGCATATGGCGTTTGCCGCAAGATCTGTGAGGAGAAGGGGGAGCCTTTCACTCAGGCACATCTTGCATTCATGGCAAGAGATATCATCGGTGTTAAGAGAACTACATCTCAGCACCCGGGCGGTATCGTTGTTATCGCAAAGGAAATGGATATCTACGAATTTACGCCTATCCAGTTCCCGGCTAATAAGACTGACTGCGGAATCATTACAACGCACTTCGACTTCCGTGCGATGCATGACACGATCTTAAAGCTCGATATCTTAGGACACGCCGATCCTACGGTATTGCGTATGTTAAGTGATATCACAGGCGTAACGATAACTGATATCCCGATCCCTGATGAGAAGGTCATGAGCCTTCTTGTAGGTACTGATGCATTGGGATTCCCGATAGATGCCACTGATGCAGGTTCGGCTACGCTTGGACTTTCAGAGCTTGGCACAAACATGGCGCGCGGCATGATAAAGGAGACAAAGCCTACAAGGTTCTACGATCTTGTACAGCTCATGGGCCTTTCACACGGTACCGACGTATGGACGGGCAATGCCCAGGATCTTATCAGGAGCGGCACGTGTGATCTTAATTCCGTTATCGGATGCCGTGACTCCATCATGACGAGCCTTATCTACTGGGGACTTCCCAACAAGGATGCCTTTGACATCATGGAAGGTGTACGTAAAGGTAAGGTAGCAGCAGGCAAAGTTGAGAAATGGCCTGAATATGTTAATGAGATGAAGGAATGCGGTGTGCCTGACTGGTATATCGAATCGTGCCAGAAGATAAAGTACATGTTCCCTAAGGCGCATGCGGCAGCATATGCTATTTCGACTCTGCGTGTAGCATGGTTTAAGGTCTACTATCCTGAGGAATACTATTGCTCTTTCTTTACTCACAGAGGCGAAGGTCTGTTCAATGCCGATGACATGTGCAACGGACCTGAGAAGGTAAAGAAGAGAAGGATAGAACTTGCTGATGAGATGCATGCCAAGGGTGATCCTAATACCAAGCTTAAGTACTATTTCTATGAACTTGTAGAGGAGATGTATGCAAGAGGCATTACATTCGATCCTATTACGCTTGAAGATTCTCTCGGAACCAAGTTCAAGAAGTCCGGTCCCAAGAAGATAAGGCCGCCTTTCTGTGCTATTACAGCAGTTTCGCCTGCCAACGGTGAAGCAATCGAAAAGGCGCGTGCTGACGGACCTTTCAAGAACCGTGATGACTTCATGAGGAGAACCGGAGTAGGCCAGTCCGTAACACAGAAACTGCTTGACTACGGCGGTATTCTCGACGATCTTCCCGAGAGTGCCCAGATCAATCTTTTCGATCTGATGTGAGGTGGATAACTTGTATTGCAGCGTTATCTTAAGAGGAGCCATAAGGCAGACAGATAATCTTTATACTTATCGCGTTCCTGAAGAACTGAGAGCCGATACTTATGCCGGCTCTCTGGTTTCTGTGCCATTCGGCAAGGGTGACTCCAAGAAAACTGCTGTCGTAGTCGATGTTATGGAAGAGTTTAACGGTGATGCCAGGTATATTAAAGATATCGATTCACTGTTATCCAAGACACCGGTATTAAATCCTGACCAGCTGGAACTTATCGAAAAGGTAAGTGAAAGATTCAACTGCACAAGAGGCGATGTGGTCGAGCTTATGGTTCCTTCCTGCGTCGTAAATCACAGGAACCCGGTAGAACTGTTTGCAGAGCTCGTTTCAAGAGAGAAAGCTGAAGAAGTCCTGCAAAGCGAGAAATTAAGGTCAGCTGCTCACATCAACATCCTTGAATATCTTTTGGAGCGCGGCAAGTGCACCAAAAAAGAACTGATGGCATCGATCTCATGTTCTTCTGCCCAGATCAATTCTCTTGAGAAAAAGGGCCTAATTACTCTTGTTAAAGAGTCTTCTGACGCTGAAGAACCTCAGCTTGCGATATCAAATGATATTCCTGAAGGAAAGTTCACTGAGGAATACGACTTAAGTGATGAGCAGAAAGACGCTGTAAACGAGATCCTTAAGGGCATAGATTCGAAGAAGGATAACACTTATCTTCTTTTCGGCATCACAGGAAGCGGTAAGACTGAGGTTTATCTTAATATCGCCAAGAAGGTCATAAGCGAGGGCGGAAGCGTGATCTACATGGTTCCCGAGATCTCGCTCACACCACAGACTATCAACTGGATAAAGGGAAGATTAGGCGACAGTTGTGCTGTCCTTCACAGCAGGCTTACCGATAAACAGAGATATGAACAATGGAACAATATAAGGACAGGAAAGGCGAGAGTTATAGTTGGCCCAAGAAGCGGTGTTTTCGCGCCAACCGTTAACTTAAGGCTCATCATCCTTGACGAGGAGCATGATGGTTCCTATAAGGCCGAATCCCATCCGAGATATTCTGCCCGGGACATAGCAAGGATGAGAGCTAAGATCACAGGCTGCAGTGTCGTTTTGGGTTCTGCAACACCTTCCGTTGAGAGTTTTTATGCGGCTCAGGCAGGCGCTTATAAACTCCTGGAATTAAAGAACAGGGCAAGATCCGAAGCAACCCTGCCTGAGATAATTCCTGTCGACATGAAAGAGCAGATCAAGCTTGGAAGCGGAGATATGCTCTCGCTTCCTTTAAGACAGGCCATGTCGGTTGCTTTTTCTGAGAATAAGCAGGTAATTTTGCTTTTGAACAGAAGAGGCTTTTCGAGGACCTTAGTATGTGAAGACTGCGGTGAGCCTTATACCTGCAAGAACTGTTCTGTAGCAATGACTCTTCATAACAACAGGCGCAACGGCACGCAGAGTCTTATCTGCCATTACTGCGGATATACGGTTCCGTCTTACGAGGCAAGATGCTCGTTCTGTAACAGCAATCATTTCAAGAAGGCCGGATTCGGTACCCAGCAGCTCGAAGAATTCCTTCACAGTGTTTTCCCGCACGAGAAGGTGCTGAGGATGGACCAGGATTCCACGATGACTCCGGGAGCCCACAAAGAGATAATCGAGAAGTTTGCGGCCAAGGAAGCATCAATACTTATCGGTACGCAGATGATCGCAAAGGGCTTGGATTTCCCTGATGTAACCGTAGTCGGAGTATTGGGTGCGGACCTTATGCTGGCATCTTCATCATTTAAAGCTTCCGAAAGGGCTTTCCAGCTGATAACGCAGGCTGCGGGAAGAGCCGGAAGGGGAGAACATCCGGGCAAAGTCTTTATTCAGAGCTTCAGGCCGGAACAGCCGCTTTTGCAGTTTGCCTGCACACAGAACTACAGGGCTTTTTATGAGCAGGAGATCGAGTACAGACAAAAGCTCAAGCTCCCGCCGTACAAGGCTTTAGGAGAGATTGTCCTGTCTTTGTCCGATGAGGAGACTCTGATAAAGAGAGCAAATGAAGTTGCAAGCTATCTTAAAGCATTTCTGGGTTTCCAGGATCCGAAATACCAATTCGAAATATATGGCCCGATGCCATGCGTGATCTATGAACTCAGAGGACGTTACAGAATGTCATTTGTAATTAAGGCAGTAAACAAATCTGCGATCAACGGAGTGTTCAAAAGGCTGATCGCCGATTTTGACCATATGAAGTATCCGATGTCGTTTGACAACGACCCTCAGGATGGCTGAAATTGCCCTGAATGTACGCTCCTGATGTACATATGTGCACCCCAGAAGTATAAATTGACTATTTATAATATATGGTGATAAAATCCACTAGTCAGAATGCGCTTTCAGGCATTTTAACCACTTTTTTTGAATAATTATTTGGGAGGCATTTATATGTCCAAGCCTGTTTTTGTTGGTGCTGCTGTAGCTATCGTCACTCCGTTCTATGAAAACGGAGGAATCAATTTCGACGAACTCAAGAAGCTCATCGAGTTCCAGATAGCTGAAGGCATCGATTCTATCGTTATCTGCGGTTCTACCGGTGAAGCTGCTACCATGACTGAAGAAGAGCATATAGCTGCGATCAAGTTTGCCGTAGATACTGTTGCAGGCCGTGTTCCCGTTATTGCCGGAACAGGCTCAAACGATACGGCATTCGGTGTTGAGCTTACCAAGAAGGCATATGAGCTCGGTGCAGATGCTGCATTACTCGTAACACCTTACTACAACAAGTGCACACAGGAAGGTCTTTTCCGCCACTATGCAAAGATCGCAGAGGCAGTTCCTGAGCTTCCTATCATCCTTTATAACGTTCCTTCAAGAACAAACGTAAACATCAGCCCTGAGCTCTTAAAGAGACTTTCTGTTTATGAGAACATCATCGGCGTAAAGGAATGCAACTTCGGTCAGGTTCCTGAGATCTACAGCCTTTGCGGTGACAGATATGCTCTTTATTCAGGTGAGGACGGACTTGCTGTTCCTATGCTTTCATTAGGTGCGAAGGGTGTTATCTCTGTTATCGCAAACATCCTTCCTAAAGAAACATCCAAGATGATCCACAGCTATATCGACGGAGATACTGAGGCTGCAAAGAATGCTCAGATCGGTTTTATCCCGCTCGTTAAGGCTATGTTCTGCGAAGTTAACCCGATTCCTGTTAAGGAAGCTATGAATATCCTTGGCTGGAACGTAGGTCCCTGCAGACTTCCTCTTTGTGAGATGAGCTCTGCAAATCACGATAAGGTAGTAGAAGTTCTTAAGGCTTATGACACTTCTGCTATGAACAGCTATATTGCTAAGTAATCTGAGGAGATAAAGATGGTAAAGATTTTCCTTAACGGTTGCTGCGGCAGAATGGGAAAGGCGATAGCCAACCTTTGCTACAACAATCCTGACTATAAGATCGTTGCAGGCGGCGATATCATCGAGAATAAGAATTATGATTTCCCGGTATATACCAGCCTTAGCGAGTGCACTGAAGAGTTTGATGTCATCATCGATTTCTCCAATGCAAAGGCTGTTCCTACGATCCTTGAGTTCGCTCTGAACCGCAAGAAGCCTTTCATCTGCTGTACGACAGCTCTTTCTGATGAGACTGTTTCAGATATTCTTTCTGCTTCAGAGAAGATCGCAGTATTTAAGTCAGCTAACATGAGCCTCGGCATCAACATGATGGTAGAGCTCTGCAAGCAGGCTACAAGAATCCTTTATCCTGAATTTGATATCGAGATCGTTGAGGCTCATCACAACAGAAAGCTTGACGCACCTTCCGGTACGGCAATGATGATCGCTTCTGCTATCGATCAGGAGATCCCTGATAACATTGATTATGTCTATGACAGACACAGTGTTAACAAGGCCAGATCCAAGAATGAGATCGGCATATCTTCCATCAGGGGCGGCAATATCGTCGGTGAGCATTCTGCAATGTTCATCAGTGACGAAGAGATCCTTACGATCAGCCACAGCGCTCAGACGAGGGATGTCTTCGCTAAAGGTGCTCTCACTGCTGCCAAGTTTATGGCAGGCAAAGAGAAGGGTTATTTCACTATGTCTGATGTAATAGCCCAGTATATTGGTGAATAATTTTTGGAGGAAATATAAATGATCAATTTCACAGACGCAACCAATCCCGGCATGATGGGCGGAGATGTAATGGGATCCTTCGCATCTTTCGCTATTCTCATCTTAATGTTCGTCGTATTCTACTTCATTCTTATCAGACCTCAGCGTAAGAAGGAGAAGGAACTCAAAGAGCAGATGAGCAAGCTTTCCGTTGGTGACAGAGTTGTTACTATCGGCGGACTTGTAGGCTTTGTTGCAAACATTAAAGATGATCAGGTTACGATCTCGACATCTGCAGCAAACACTCTCGTTACTTTCACAAAGAGCGCTATCCAGTCGGTAATCAAGCGTGACCAGCTCAATCCTGACGGAACAGTCAAGAAGGTTGAAGAACCCGCTAAGACAGGTTTCTTTGGTAAGAAGAAGGCTAAGAAAGAGGACGAAGAGTAATCTCTTTAATACTCGGCTATTCAATCAGGCCCGGAGCATAACCGGGCCTTTTAATTAAATCAGAGGCATATATGGGACTAATACCTGATAACGTAATCGATGAAGTACTTACCAGGGCGGACATAGAATCCGTTGTAGGCCGCTATGTGCTCTTGAAGCGTTCGGGCGGCAATCTCTGGGGATTGTGCCCGTTTCATTCTGAGAAGACTCCGTCTTTCTCGGTAAATCCTGCCAAGAACATTTTCCATTGCTTCGGATGCGGCAAAGGCGGTAATGCCATTAAATTCATAATGGAGATCGAGCACCTGAACTATCCTGAAGCAATAAGACATCTGGCAGGCCTTTATGGTGTCGAGATCCCTGAGACAGGTTATTCAGGCGACAACATAAAGAAGGAAGAGAAGGACCGCGTTAAGGATATTCTTAAAGAAGCGGCCAAGTTCTACTACAAGGCTTTTAACGATGAGAACATCGGTAAGCCCGCCAGAGAATACGCTGCCAAGAGAGGCCTTACAAAGCAGACTCTCGATAATTTCGGTATCGGTTATTCTCCGATCAACTGGACAGCTTTATATGACCACCTGAAGCAGAAGGGTTATAAGGATGAAGAACTCCTTAAGTCCGGTATTTTCGCGCTCTCGCAAAAGACGAATAAGCCTTACGATCTGTTCCGCGGCAGACTGATGTTCCCGATCTTTGATACTTACGGAACTATTATTGCATTCGGCGGAAGAGCTTTGGGTGATGAGAAGCCAAAGTATATCAACTCGCCTGATTCACTTGTTTATAACAAGCAGAATTACCTTTATGCGATGAATTTTGCAAGAAAGGAACAGTCCAAGCAGCTTATCGTAGTTGAAGGTTATATGGATGCGATCGCTATGCATTCAGCGGGTTTTAAGAATACTGTTGCTGCACTCGGCACAGCATTTACTGACAGCCAGCTTAAGCTCTGCTCTAGATTTGCTGAAGAAGTAGTCTTCTTCTTTGATGCGGATAACGCAGGCCAGAAGGCAGCATTAAGAGCCATCCAGATGATGATGGATTATCTCAAAAAGCTTACCGGTATCAACATCCGTATCAGGATCGCCAAGGTTCCGGACGGAAAGGATCCTGATGAATACATCAAGACGAACGGCGCCGAGAAGTTCAAAGATGTCGTAAAGAATGCTCTTTATGTAGAAGACTATCTGCTCGAAAGAGCTAAGAATGACAATACCGATCCTGAGTCAGGCGAACTCGACAGGGGAAGATATCAGAAGGATATCTGCACATACGGTTCCTGGATGAATGATGAGATCAAGATGAGCAGGATGGCAGGTGTTGCCGCACCGCTCCTTGGAGCTACTTCTCAGGCTGTAATGAATCAGATGATCAAGTTCCGGCAGGCTGAAGACAAGAAGCAGGAACAGATGGATACAAGGGCATTAGAGCGTCAGAGAAGGGAAGACATCGGCCGCCGCAATAATGCAGACGAGTTCGATGAACCTGATAATTCCATGCCTTCTGAAGTCGTACCTGACCATCCTGTATTCAGGAAGGTAAATGATTCGGCAACAAAAGAAGAGATCGACCTTTTCGCTTATGCTCTGTCACTGGGAAGCGCGCTTTCCAAAAATGACCGCATCCAAAAGACAGACATTATAAGGCCTGATGATTTTTCAGGCGATA
>JAEFBA010000052.1 GCA_016292145.1 Saccharofermentans sp. | reverse complement strand
TTGACCAACGGGCCTTTTATGGTAGCGGCAGTGGGATTCGAACCTACGACCTGCCGGGTATGAACCGGACGCTCTGGCCAACTGAGCTATGCCGCCATAAAAGTTGCTTTGAAATTATAACCACGCATTGTTTCAAAGTCAATAGAAATAAGAAGAAAAGAAGTTATAGTTTTTACTTATTTTCGGTAATAGATGATTACTCTGATTACTTGCCGTGATAAAGAGATTATTGATCGTAAACGCTTCCTCATCGAAAAAGAGATTATTAATCATGTGAGCGTTTCCGCAGCCGCGAAGCGCGAGGACCTAGCGAACATGGTTAATAATCTCTGTTCTCCATTTTCCAGTTCTGCCACTCGACTTCCATTCTGTGACGTTCGGAAAGGAAGATCCTGTTGTTAAGATCTGCTGCTTTTCTGAAAGCTCTCTTCTCCAGTGCCCTGGCGATGAGGATCCAGCCGCTGATCAAAGCCGCAAAACCCGCAAAAACGAAGACCGGTATAAGCCATCCGTATTCGTAGTCGTTGATAATTCTTTGCGCTCCTAAAGTAGATGCAGGCATAGTGGACGGAACAATTTCCATTTGGGCACTGTTGTAAAAGACCGTCGTCATGATCAGCATTATTACGAATGAGACAAGCATGACTATAAGCGCGATCTTATAGCGCCTCCTTGTGAACCTGAACAGCCACGGGATCTTTTCGCGTGCCTCGTTGAACAGAAAATTGAAATTATCGTCATTCCCCATAGATATTACCGGTTATCCCCTTTATCAGTAATCGTCGTTCTTCGATTTCCATTCAGACCATATTCTGGCCTGCTTATGCCGTTCTTCAAGATAGACCATGTTAGACAGATGCGAGGCTCTCTTATAAGCACGCTTCTCAAATGCCTTTGCTATGATCATCCATCCGCCGAGCAGTGCTATCACTATAGCACAGATCAAGGCAGCAATCAGGTAACCGTATTCATATGTGTTTATCAGCTGATATGTTCCGACGGTGCTCTGTTGAAGAAGAGAGGGCACCAATTCCGTCTTGCATGTATAGGAAAAAATAGTTGTAAGAATGAAAACGACCGGGAGAAGGACGAGCATGATCGTACGCGTTATCTTATAGCGCTTTTTTGTGAACTTTAAAATCTTGGGTAATTTCTCGTACTCGTCGTTGAAAAGGAAATTAAAAGTATCATCGTTCTCCATAGATCAATAATCCCCCGGACATGACTTCCGTTCCTTCCATGTCACAAGCATTTTGTGATGTTCATCAAGTAAGACCATCCCCGCAAGTTTTGACGCTTTCTTATATGCGGTGCTCTCATAATGTCTGCATACTAAAAGCCAGATCAATGCCAATGCAAAGACCAGAATGCAGAAGAACACAAAGATCATGTAGTCTGCATCAGAAAGGCTCCCCACCGGAAGATCACCGTTAAAGGCCTGGGTAGCCTTCGAGATGAAGAATGCCCCTGAAGCAGCGGATATCGCCATTATGATAAGAGCTATCGCGAATCCGGCTTTGGTGCATCTGAATATCCCTGGGATCAGCCTCAGCTCCTCGTAATATAAAAATTCAAATGTGTTCTCATCCGTTCTCATAAATGAATAATAGCAGAAGCGTTATTTGAATTCGAGTTAAAACTTGGTAAAGAAAAAGGGCTGTCTCATTGAGACAACCCTTTGAAAGTCAATTCTAAAGTTATTAAGAATTACTTGAGCTCGAGCTCAGCGCCGCAACCATCAAGCTTCTTCATGAGGTCATCAGCCTCTTCCTTAGAAACGTTCTCCTTGAGGGCAACAGGTGCCTTCTCAACGAGTTCCTTTGCTTCCTTAAGGCCCATACCAAGAACATCCTTAACTGCCTTGATAACGCCCATCTTGGAATCGCCGAAGCTCTTGAGCATAACTGTGAACTCTGTCTGCTCAACTGCTGCTGCACCAGCGCCTGCGCCAGCACCTGCAGATACTGCTACTGCTGCTGCGGATACGCCGAATTCCTCTTCAATAGCCTTCTCAAGATCGAAAAGCTCGATTACTGAGAGACCCTTAATTTCTTCAAGAATGCTTGTAACTTTCTCACTAGCCATTTTAAGTTTCCTCCTATGAAAATTTAGCTAATTACTCTGCGGGTGTCTCCGCGGGTGCTTCTGCTTCAGCTGCGGGAGCCTCTGCTTCAGCCTTTACTTCTTCTGCTGCGGGTGCTGCAACGGGTGCTGCTTCACCGCCTTCTTCCTGCTTCTTCTCTGCAACAGCCTTTACGAGCATAGCAAGCTTCGTGAAAGGGAAAAGCAAAGAATATGCAACCTGTGTCTGGAGAGTTGTCGGATCCGGTACCTGAGACAGAGCCATAACTTCATCAAGTGAAGCTACCTTGCCGTCAATGATTCCGCCCTTGATCTCCATGGGCTCGATGTCCTTGCTGTACTTAGCAAGAATCTTTGCAGGAGCGATGATGTCATCGGAGTAACCTACTGCTGTAGGGCCCTTGAATACCTCATCAAGTCCTTCAAAACCGAGCTCTGCGAAAACGCGTCTAAGAACAGTGTTCTTGATTACTTCGAACTTAACGCCGTTCTTACGGAGCTCTGAACGCATCTCTGTGTCCTGAGCAACAGTAAGTCCGCGGGTAGCTACGAATACATATGTAGTAGCGCCCTTGAGCTCTGAAGTAAGTTCTTCAACACGCTGCTGCTTAGCTGCCAGAATCTTTTCACTGGGCATATTGGTTTTTTCCTCCTTGTTATATTTTCATTAAAAACCCCCCCGGGTCACCTGACAGGGAAACCAAGGGGGACGAATTAATCCTTTTGAATTAACAAGTTCCTTCCTCGGCCGGCCGTCCTTTTCGCGGACATTTCAGAAATCATATTGCAATGACTTCACCTGCTGTCTTTGGCAGGAAAGGTATTTAATTGTTAAGTGATCAGAATCAGGAGAACTTTGTAGCGTTAACCTTGATTCCGGGGCCCATTGTAGCTGCGAGTGAACAGCTCTTGATGTACTGGCCCTTAGCTGCTGCCGGCTTAGCCTTGATGATAGCTTCCATCAATGCCTTAACGTTCTCTTCGATCTTCTCGGGACCGAAAGAAACCTTGCCGACGGGGCAGTGAATGATGTTGGACTTGTCGAGTCTGTACTCGATCTTACCGGCCTTAACTTCGTTAACAGCCTTTGTAACGTCCATTGTAACTGTGCCTGCCTTAGGGTTAGGCATCAATCCCTTAGGACCCAATACCTTACCTAATCTACCAAGCTTACCCATCATGTCAGGTGTAGCGATGATTACATCGAAATCGAACCAGTTCTCTTTCTGGATCTTATCGATCATATCGTCATCACCAACGAACTCAGCGCCTGCTTCCTTAGCCTCATCAGCCTTAGGGCCCTTAGCGAGTACCAAAACTCTCTTTGTACGGCCTGTACCGTGAGGAAGAACTACAGCACCTCTGACCTGCTGGTCAGCGTGTCTGGAGTCAACACCGAGTCTTACATGAAGCTCTACGGTCTCATCGAACTTAGCCTTACCTGTCTCGCAGACAAGCTTAGCTGCATCAGAAGGATCATAGAGTGTGGACTTATCAACGAGCTTTACGAGCTCAGCATATCTTTTACCTGTCTTCATGCTCTATTCTCCTTTCTTAGTCTTTCTTTACAACGATTCCCATGGAACGTGCTGTGCCTGCAACCATTCTAGCGCATGCCTCTACATCAGCAGCGTTAACGTCGGGCATCTTGATCTCAGCGATCTTCAAGCAATCTTCCCATGTAACTGTTGCAACCTTCTCTGTGTTAGGTCTGCCCGAAGCCTTCTCGATCTTAGCGGTCTTCTTAAGAAGTACCGGTACCGGCGGAGTCTTCGTGATGAACGTGAAGGAACGGTCAGCATATACTGTAATGATTACAGGAATGATGAGACCTGCGTCCTTAGCTGTTCTCTCGTTGAACTCTTTGACGAAGCCTGCGATATTAATACCGTGCTGTCCAAGAGCTGGTCCGACCGGCGGCGCGGGTGTTGCTTTGCCTGCAGGTATCTGAAGCTTTACATAACCTGTGACTTTCTTAGCCATTTCTAGCCACCTCCCAAATAAATTTTTTATTATCAGAGACCTAACGGTCTTTAATAAACGTTAATTAAACTTTCCTTACCTTAATGAAGTCGAGCGTAACAGGTGTCTCACGTCCGAACATGGATACCGTAACAGTAACCTGCTGCTTCTCTTCATTGATGTCCTTAACGATAGCCTTGCTATCCTTGAAGGGTCCGTCTGTGATGATGATAAGATCGCCGATGCGATAATCAACTTCAACTGTTGACGGAATGATGAGACCCATCTTGACCAAGTCTTCTTCCGTCATCGGAGTGGGCTTGTTCGGGTCAGGTGCTACAAAGCCCGTAACACCGTTAGTATTACGGATCTTGTACCAGAGATCCTTATCAACCTTATCGTTGTTGCCGTAAACGAGCTTCAAGAAGATATAGTTGGGGAATCTCAGCTTCTCAACTTCCTTACGCTTGCCGTTCTTAGTCTCAACAACTACATCCGTCGGCAGATAGACCTCCTGGATAATGTTCTCCATATCCTGGGCCTTAGCATAATTCTCTATGGAAGTCTTAACTTTCTTCTCATATCCGCCGAAGGTATGAATTATATACCACTTGGCTTCATTATTATCCGGCATTTAAATACTCCTAAATCAAGCTCAGCCTTCTGCTGAAGACTCAGTCTCCGTTGCGCTCTCAGATGCTTCGGTAGCAGCTGTTGTCTCTACAGCCTCAGTCGTTGTTGCTGTTGTCTCAACGATATCGTAGAAGCCTACCTTATCGAGGATCCAGCGGCCGCCGTTACCGATCAGTGTAAGGTAAACAGCGAAGAATACGATTACGAGCAAAACAACTGCCGCGGTCTTAGCAAGCTTCTCACCTGTAGGCCACGTAACGCGCTTCAGCTCAGCAAAAACGTCAGAGACCTTCTTGGCAAAGCGCTTGAAAATATTACCTTTGTTATCAGCCATCTTACGTACCTTTTAAGAATTACTTGGATTCCCTGTGAATTGTGTGCTTACGGCAGAAGGGGCAATACTTCTTGAGCTCTAATCTCTCTGTATTGTTCTTCTTGTTCTTGTATGTCTGATAGTTTCTCTGCTTGCACTCTGTGCATGCGAGAGTAAGCTTATCGCGAGCTCCGGCCTTTGCCATGGTACAAATACCTCCAAACGTAGTGTTTCAGGGCTTTTCAGGGTCCCCGAGCGCTAATTTCCGCGCAACTAAAAACAAGACCTGAACGGTCTAGCGCGAAGATTGTATCACAGACCGTGGGATAAAGTCAACGAAAATATTGATATTATGGGCAATTTAGGCCTTAACTTCTGCGCGATCTCAATTCAGTCTCGACATCGTCCAGTGAGATGCCTCTGTCTGCCATGAGGACCAAAAGATGATATTCAAGATCTGCGATCTCCTGGATCGTTGCCTTTTTGTCTCTCTGGGAAGCGGCGATAACGACCTCGACAGCCTCTTCACCGAGCTTTTTCGAGATCTTGTCAGTACCCTTGTCGAAAAGATAATTTGTATAAGAACCCTCTACCGGGTGCTCCTTACGATCCTGAATTACGCTGTAAAGCTCTCTTAAAATATCCATCTGTTATTCCTCCTCGTTCCTGGTAATGTCCCAGTTCTTAAGTTCTGTAAAAAAACATGTCCTGTTGCCGGTATGGCAGGCAGCTCCCGTCTGGTCGATCTTATAAAGGAGCGTATCCCTGTCACAGTCGATGTAAGCCTCGATGACTTTCTGGACGTGACCTGAAGTCTCGCCCTTCTTCCAGAGAGAATCCCTCGATCTGGAATAGTAGTGCATATATCCGGTCTCGCATGTGAGGCAGAAAGCTTCCTCGTTCATGTAAGCCATCATGAGAACCTGGTTATTCTCAAAGTCCTGTGTAATGGCAGGTACAAGGCCGTTGGAATTCTTCTTCATCTTAGCCCACATCTCACGGGGATCAAATCTCATATCGCTCATAAGACTCTCCTTACCGGGATCCCCTCACCCTCAAGATAATCCTTGAGATCTGAGATCTTGATCTCACCGAAGTGGAAAAGGCTTGCAGCGAGCACGGCATCAGCCTTGCCGATATTTACTGCATCGGCAAAATCCTTCATGGAGCCTGCTCCGCCTGAAGCTATTACGGGCACTCCGACATTCTCGGAGATCATTGAAGTTATCTTGTTATCGTAACCGGACTTTGTTCCGTCCTTGTCCATCGATGTTAAGAGGATCTCTCCTGCACCAAGGGATACGGCCTTTTTCGCCCACTCAAGAGCATCGATGCCCGTAGGCTTCGTGCCGCCGGCAATGACTACTTCATAGCCTGAAGGGAATCCTTCCTCTCTAGCCTTTACGTCGATAGCGCAGACGATGCACTGTGAACCGAACATGTCTGAAGCTTCCTTGATAAAGCCCGGATTCTTAACTGCCGCAGAATTAAGGGACACCTTGTCTGCGCCTGCGTTAAGAAGCTCTCTTATATCTTCCACGGTCCTGATGCCGCCTCCGATGGTAAACGGAATGAAGACCTCATTTGCAACTCTTCTTGCCATCTCAACGGTCGTACCTCTTGATTCGATGGTAGCCGTGATATCAAGGAAAACAAGCTCATCCGCGCCTGAAGCATTATATGTCTTGGCGCATTCGACAGGATCTCCGGCATCTCTTAAGGATACGAAGTTGACGCCTTTGACGACTCTGCCGTCTTTAACGTCCAGACATGGGATTATACGTTTTGTAAGCATTTAGCCAGGTCCACCTTTCCTTCGTATATTGCTTTGCCGATGATGACTCCTGCACAGCCGGATGTCTTTATGAGTGTGACGTCCTCGTTGGAACCGATTCCGCCTGATGCGATGACATCAAGACCTGTCGCCTCAACCATCTCCCTGGTTGCTTCGACTGCAGGACCTGTAAGCATGCCGTCTCTTGCGATATCGGTAAATACAACTGTCTTAGCTCCGATCTCCTTGCACTTGAGCGCAAAATCAACGGCCCTAAGTTCAGAGTCTGAAGTCCATCCGTCTACGGAAACGAAGCCCGAATGTGCATCGATCCCTATTGCGACCTTGTCGCCGAATCTCTCAATGGCTTTTCTCGTGAACTCAGGATCTTTTACAGCCGCTGTACCGAGAACTGCTCTTGATACACCGTATTCCTCGATCCACTTGGCGAGAGTGTCCATGTTGCGGATGCCGCCGCCCGTATCGACCTTGAGCCCTGTCTTTACGGAGATCTCTTTGATTATCTCGTGGTTTTCAGGGACACCGCTTTTCGCAGCATCGAGATCAACGACATGGATCCATGTGGCACCTGCTTCCTTGAACATGAAAGCCTGGTCCAGAGGTGAATCGTTGTAAATGGTTACGTCGTCGTATCTGCCCTGCTTGAGCCTTACGCATTTGCCGCCGATAAGATCGATCGCGGGTAATATGATCATGCTTTTGTCTCCGAAACGAATTTTCTAAGGATGTTGAGACCTGCCTCGCCGCTCTTCTCGGGATGGAACTGCATTCCGAAGATGTTGCCGCGCTCGAAAGATGCACAGTACTTGATGCCGTACTCAGTCTGGGCAGCGATATCAGATGCATTATCGGGCTGGCAGTAGTAAGAGTGAACGAAGTAGACATAGTCGCCTTCGGTAAGGAGTCTTCCCTTTACGTCCACGAGCCGGTTCCAGCCCATCTGGGGAACCTTAAGTCCGGTATCGGGAAATCTTCTTACAAAGCCCGGGATGATCCCAAGGCCGGACACGACGCCCTTTGTCTCTCTTCTCTCGAGGCTGTTCTCTTCTGAACCTTCGAGCATGAGCTGCATGCCGAGGCAGATGCCTAAGAAAGGCTTGCCTGAATTGGCGATATCGATAAGAGGCATGACAAGATCTCTTGCACGGAGTTCATCCATTGCAGGAGCAAAGCTGCCCACGCCGGGAAGGATCACGCCCGATGCTTCATAAAGATCAGAAGCATCAGAAGTTATGACACAGTCACTGCCGATATACTTTAAAGCTTTCTCGACAGAACCCAGGTTGCCCATTCCGTAATCTACTATTGCTATCAAAGGATCAGATTTCCTTTCCTGTTAAACGTGAATAGCACTCGCGGTACTTTTCAGCTGTCTTGTCTATGATCTCCTGAGGGAGGTGAGGTGCGGGATATGTCTTATCCCAGTCCAATGTCTCGAGCCACTCTCTTAAGAACTGCTTGTCGAAGCTCTTCTGTGCGTGGCCGGGCTCATACTCAGCTGCATCCCAGAATCTTGAAGAGTCAGGTGTGAACATCTCGTCGCATACTGTGAGAACGCCGTCGATCTTACCGAACTCGAACTTTGTATCGGCAAGGATGAGGCCCTTTGTGAGTGCAAACTCGGATACCTTCTTATAGAGAGCAAGTGATGCATCTCTTAATGCGGAAGCGTCAGCCTCACCGATGAGGTCAACTAACTGCTCGTATGTGATATTGATGTCGTGGCCCTCGTCAGCCTTTGTGGAAGGAGTGAAAAGAGGCTCAGGGAGCTTGTCGCCCTGAAGCATTCCCTCAGGCATCTTGATGCCGCCTACTGTGCCGGACTTCTTGTATTCCTTAAGAGCGGAACCTTCGAGGTAGCCTCTTACGATGCACTCTGCAGGAAGCATCTGTGCCTTCTTAACGAGCATGGATCTTCCCTGGAGTTCTTCCTTATACTTATCGAAGCCCAAAGGATACTTTGAAACATCAGTTGTGATCACATGGTTCGGGATGATGTCCTTTGTGAAATCAAACCAGAACTCGGAGATGGAAGAGAGAACTCTTCCCTTGTCAGGGATCAGCTCGTCGAAGATAACGTCGAAAGCAGAGATCCTGTCTGTAACGACCAAGAGAAGTGAATCACCGAGATCGTAGATGTTCCTTACCTTGCCCTTTGAGAGCATCGGCTGATCGATAAAATCAGTATCCTTAATAAGCATTTATGTATCCTCCAAAATTATAATGCGCCTTTTGTAGAGATGACCTGGCCTGCAAATCTCGGGTCGGTCTCTGTTGCTTCTCTCAAAGCTCTTGCGAGTGCCTTGAACATAGCCTCTGCCTTGTGGTGATCGTTAGCCCCGTAAGGGCATGCGATGTGCAGTGTGATCCCGGCATTGAAAGCAAAGCTTCTGAAGAACTCCTCGAAAAGCTGTGTATCCATCGTTCCGCAGAACTCGTCTGCGAACTTGCAGTCGAAAACAAGAAATGCCCTGCCTGAGATATCAAGTGAGCATGTGCCCAGAGCCTCATCCATCGGGATGGAAGCCGAGCCGTAGCGTCTGATGCCGATCTTGTCGCCCAGTGCCTGGTTCAATGCCTTGCCCAAAACGATACCGACATCTTCTACTGAGTGATGAGCATCCACCTGAAGATCGCCCTTGCAGGAGATATTCATGTCGATTCCGGAGTGCTTTGAAAGAGCAGTGAGCATGTGGTCGAAGAAACCGATGCCTGTATCGATATTGTTCTCGCCCTTGCCGTCAAGATTAATGGAAACCTTGATGTCAGTCTCTTTTGTCTGTCGTGCGATCTCAGCTGTTCTCGGCATTTTGGACCTCCTCTTTGATGGCCTCGATGAGCGCTCTCATCTCTTCATCAGTACCTATCGTTATCCTCAGATATTCGTTAAGCACAGGCTTGTTGAAATATCTTACAAGTATACCTTTATTGCGGAGATTTTGATACAGTGTTCCGCAATCTACGGGCGGTTTTGCATACAGGAAGTTTGCAGATGAAGGCGGCATGGCAAAGCCTAATTCCTTAAGCTCTTTTGCAGCACGCTCTCTGGTGGCGATTATTTTCGCGCGCGTCTCGTTATAGTAATCAACGTCAAGAAGCGCAGCTTCGGCTACTGTCTGCGCGAGGCGGTCAACGGGATAAGAGTTAAATGAATCCCTTGCCCTCTTAAGTCCTTCGATAAGTTCCTCCGAACCTACGGCATAGCCGAGCCTTATTCCGGCAAGGGAGAAAGCCTTTGAAAGTGTCCTTATGACGCAGATGTTATCGTACTTTCCGATAAGGGATACTGCAGATTCGTAGTTCTCTTCGAATGCGACATAAGCCTCATCGACGATGACGACTGAATCAGGATTTGCCGCGGCGATCTTCTCGATGTCTGATACCGCAATGGCTCTTGAAGTGGGCGCATTGGGGTTCGCGAAAACGATACCGCAGTTCGGCACTCCGATGTAGTCGTCAGGATCAAGACGGAAGTCTTCCTTCAAAGCGATCGTCTTTCTTCTGATATCGTAGAATTCGGAGAAGACCGGATAGAAGCTGTAGCTGTAATCAGGCATAAGGACAGGAAGTCCCGTAAGTGCCTTCTTCTCGAAGAATGTCTGGAATGCGATCGCAAGGACTTCATCAGATCCGTTGCCGCAGAAGATATTCTTCTCGCTGACGCCGTCAAACTTGGCGGCAGCCTTCATTACGATTGTTGAATTAGTATCAGGATAGAGCCTTAAGTCTGCAAGGTTGAATCTGTCCAGAGCTTCCTTGACCTTCGGTGAAGGCGGATAAGGATTCTCATTGGTGTTGAGCTTTATCACCTTCTGCCCCGGCTTCGGCTGCTCGCCTGCGACGTAAGGCTCTATGTCATTGATCAGTTTGTTCCAATATTTACTCAATTTATCAGTCCTCGAATCTGGCTCTGACTGCAGCTGCGTGACAGCCTAAACCCTCGCTGTCGGCAAATGCCGCTACGTCTTTATAAACATCCTTGAGCGTTTCCTCATTGTAGTTGATGACGCTCATCTTCTTATAGAAATCACCTGTGTTAAGAGGTGAGAAGAACCTTGCTGTTCCTGATGTCGGAAGCGTGTGGTTCGGTCCTGCGAAATAATCTCCCAAAGGCTCGGGTGAATAGTTTCCAAGGAACATCGCACCGCAGTTCTTGATCTTGTTGGAGAGAAGCTCGGGGTTCTCTACGCAGAGCTCCAAGTGCTCGGGCGCGATCTCTTCCGAGAAATCCACTGCAGTATCAAGGCTGTCGCAAACGATGATGGCGCAGTAATCTTCCATAGATTTGGCAAGGATATCTTTCCTCTCGGCCTGCTCGGAACGCTTGTCGGCAAGCTCTAATACCTTCTCTGCGAGTTCTCTTGAATCCGTAAGAACGATAGCGGATGCCATCTTGTCGTGTTCTGCCTGCGAGAGCATGTCTGCAGCGACGAAATCCGGATTTGCGGTCTTATCTGCAATGATCAGGATCTCTGAAGGACCTGCGAACATATCGATGTCGACCTGTCCGTAGACAAGGCGCTTAGCTGTATTAACGTAGATGTTGCCCGGGCCGCAGATCTTATCTACTCTCGGGACCGTCTCAGTGCCGTAAGCCATTGCTGCGATGGCCTGTGAACCGCCCATTCTGTAGATCTCCGTAGCGCCTGCAATGGAAGCTGCTGCGAGGATGACGGGTGCGATAGTTCCGTCTTTTCTCGGAGGTGTCGCGAAAACGATCCTCTCAACTCCTGCAACAGCTGCAGGAATAACATCCATCAGTACCGTTGACGGCAAAGGTGCCGTGCCGCCCGGAACATAAACTCCCGCAATGGAGATAGGTCTTACTCTGACACCGATCTTGGCGCCCTTGCCTACATCCATCATGAAGCCGTGTTCCTTCTGCTCCTCGTGGAATCTTCTGATATTGGAAGCGGCCTTCTTCATTACGGCGAGGAGCTCGGGATCAAGACCTGCAATTGCATCCTCGATCTCTTTGTCGGTAACTCTTAACTGATCTGAAGTAAGCTTTACTCCGTCGAACTTCTCGGTGTAAGCCAGAAGGGCCTTGTCACCGTTTTCCTTGATGTTATCGATTACGTCCTGAACGACAGCGATGACGGGCTTTAAGTCCATCTTGCCTCTTACACCGAGGCTCTGTACCGTTGCTTTCAGGTTCTCTTTTGTACCTTCTATTAATTTGCAGCGCATGTTATATCCCCCTTTACGCTTCTTCCTGTTCTTCTGCCAGGATCTTCTTCATTTTTGCGATCATCGGTTTGATCTCGTCTTCCTTCATCTTCATCGAGACTCTGTTGACCACGAGTCTCGCGCTGATATGGGCAACGGTCTCAAGTACGTCAAGGCCGTTCTCATAAAGCGTTCTTCCGGATTCAACGATATCAACGATCACTTCCGCAAGACCTGTCAAAGGAGCAAGTTCGACAGAACCGTTGAGCTTTATGATCTCAACGCTCTCTCCCTTAACGCCCTCGAAATAACTTCTCGTGATATTCGGATACTTTGTTCCGACCCTCTTATTAGGGATCTCATCGAGCTTATCCTTGAGCTCTGCAGGACCTGCAACACACATCCTGCACTTGCCCAGGCCGAGATCCAATACTTCATAGAGCTGTCTGCCTTCTTCAAGCAATGTGTCCTTACCGACAACGCCGATATCGGCAGCACCGTATTCAACATAAGTGGGAACATCTGAAGGCTTCGAAAGGATGAATCTTAATCCTGCGTCCTTATCTTCAAGAATGAGCTTTCTGGACTTGTCTCTTGCTGCGGATACATCGTATCCGGCCTTTTCCATAAGATCCAATGTCTGGTCGGCAAGCCTGCCCTTAGGTAAAGCAATAGTAAGCATCAGGCATTACCTCCGTTCATGAACATAACTGTCTCAATTCCTTTTTCCTTCGCGTAGTTTTCGAGCGCTTCCTCATCCATGCCTGTTGTATCGATGATGACGGCAGTGCCTTCGGCTCTTAAAGTTTCAGCTGTGACTGCAGCAGCTTCGAAGTCTCCTCCGACGATGACTGAAGCAGCCTTGGCCGGAATGTATTTTTCCTGTCTCATAAGAGCTGTAATTGAAAGTGTAAGTGAGATGGAGAAGCCGACTGCTTCGATCTCCTTGCCGAAGGACTTTGCGACATCGTCATATCTGCCGCCTGCGAGGATCGGGAAACCGACCTCATATGTGTAGCCCTTAAATACCATGCCGGTATAGTAGTCGCTGCTCTCGATCAATCCCAGGTCAACTGAAACATACTTAAGGAAGCCGTATCTTCCCATGATATCCAAGATCTCCTTAAGGTTGTTCAGAGCTTCCTTTGCGCCTTCATCAGTGATCCTCGGAGCGATCTGTTCGATCGTATCGTATGTTCCGCCGGACTCTGTGAGCATCTGCAATGTCTCTTTATCTTCCTTGCTGATGTCGAGCTTCTCGAGTGTTACTGTATCTCTGTTTGCGATCGCGGTCTTGATCTTCGCCTGCTCTTCCAAGCCTATTCCGAACTGCTTCATAAGGCCCTTGTAGAACTTGACCTGGCCGATGGAGACCTGGAGATCCGTGATGCCGATCTCCAAGGCAGACTTGATTGCGATAGCAAGTACTTCCGCATCAGACTTAGATCCGCTTGCGCCCAAGAGCTCAATGCCGCCCTGGGTAAAGCCCGAGAGCTTGCCGCCGCCCTGTTTTCCTGCTCTGTACATGTTCTCGATATAAGAATAACGTGCAGGTAAAGTCTCATTTCTTCCTGCACAGAATCTGACCGTGGGGATCGTTCCGTCGTAACGGTTGCAAAGAAGGCTTCCCTTGCTGTCAGTGAACTTAAAGAGGCTCTCTTCGGGAACGAATTCCTTATATACATCGAAATACTCGACTCCGGGAGTCTCGATCTCTTCATAACCGTTTAACAGGAAGAGATTGCGGAGCTTGGATTCGAGCTCTCTTTTAAAACCGCATATGCCCGGAAACTGGTCATTAAAGCCGTCCGGTGTGTAATACTTATTTCCCATATTTTTTCTCCATTTTCTTTATGCTCATATTGTACTTGTGCATCTTATTCAAAACAAATGACGATAGCATGTCATTTTCACCGACTCTTTAGTCGACTAAAGGATTATAATTGTGCATTTGATATATGTCAAGCATTTTCTTTATCCGAATAAAGAGTGCCTTATTTAATAACCTTTTCTGACTGTTTTGTGCTGAAACTTACTTGTGGTATTTCTCGCCTTTGGCGATCTTGAACCCGCGGTAGAGCTGTTCTGCAAGAACGAGCCTGGTCATGAGATGGGTGAGCGTAATATTGCCGAAGCATATCCTTCTGTCGGCACGCGCGCGGACTTCGGGACTTATTCCGTTGCTTCCGCCTATCACGATCTTTAATGTACCGCCGCCCTTTTCGATATCGGATATTAGGTATTGTGAGAGCTTCTCCGAAGTGACATTCTCGCCGCCCAAGTCCATCGCCCAGACTGTTTCGCCGGGCTTGATATGCGACAGGATAAGTTCGCCTTCGCGCTTCAATGCTTCATTCGTCGGCACGGAATCAGGGCAGTCAGGAACTTCGATAAAATCCAGCGTGGCAAATCTGGACAGCCTCTTCTTATATTCGTCGATGCCGTCTTTGAGCCACTTGTCCTTGAGTTTTCCGGGGCATACAACGATTATCTTCATAATGTGTATCCCTCTGTCGGACAGTCCTTTTTCGCGATCCTGACTTCATAGTCGATGCCTTCGACAAAGCCTCTGTCGCTTAAGGAATTCACGAATGTCTCTTTCGCAAGGACCGGAGTATTGTTGTGGGGCGATAAGTGCCCTAAGATGAACTTCTTTGTTCCGTTGTTTATGAAATATTCTGCCGTCTCAGCAGATTCCGGATTGCTTATGTGGCCGTGCCCGCCGGAGATCCTCTTCTTCAAAGGCCACGGATAAGGTCCGTGCTCAAGCATATAAGGATCGTAGTTGGATTCGAGAAGGATGACGTCGCACGCTCTCGCAAAGCCCCTCATGCCGTCATTTACTCTTCCGAGATCGGTCATTACCGCAAAAGAAGTACCTGAATCGGGATTTACTATGCGGTAGCATACTGAGCCCGGTACATCGTGAGGCGTGGGGAAAGCCCTTACTTCAGGACCGTTTTCCAGGTTCACTATGTCGTTCTCCTCGATCTCTGTAACAGGCGAATTAAGACCGTCCAAAACAGCCAGAGTTGCTCTGGTGCCATAGATCGGTGTGTGATATTTTCTCGAAAAGACCGCGACTCCGCCAATGTGGTCCGTATGTCTGTGCGTAAGGAAGATGGCGCTTACGTCATCAGGATAGACACCGCTCTCAACGAGGGCTTTGGTCATCATCTTGCAGGACATTCCGCAGTCTATAAGGATATATGTGCCACGGGATTTGATAAGTGTCGAGTTGCCGCTGCTTGAAGAATAGAGAGGGACGATTCTGTCTGGTCCCGTCATGCTTCAGTATCCTCTTCGCCGTACTCGGGAGTATGGTTGACGCGGCAGATAGTAGCGCCAAGATCGGTCAGCTTCTGAACGATATGCTCGTATCCTCTGTCGATCCTCTGCGCGTTCATGATATAAGTCGTGCCGGATGCTTCAAGTGCAGCGCAAACCAGTGCTGCGCCGGCTCTTAAGTCTGTTGCCTCAACGGTCGCGCCTCTGAATGAAGTCTTGCCGTTGACCCAGGCGATACGCTCATAAACATTGATGTTGGCGCCCATTTTCGCGAGCTCCGGAACATACTGGAACCTGTTCTGCCAGACATTCTCATGCATGCGGCTCTGGCCGTCGGCTGAACAGAGAAGGACTACTGTCTGAGGCTGAAGATCGGTCGGAAATCCCGGATAAGGAGAAGTCTTAACACTTGTCGGATAGACTTCCTCGCTATTGTCGGGTCTGTAGACTCTTATAGATTCGTCGCCTTCTTCGATGATGTAGCCCATCTCACGCATCTTTGCGGACAAAGGCTCCATGTGAGTAGGGATAAGATTGTGGATCGTAACATCACCGTCGGTAACGGCTGCCGCGATCATGTATGTACCTGCCTCGATCTGGTCCGGAATGATGGAATATGTGAAGTTGCCCGGGAGTACCGGAACACCTGTGATCTTGATAATGTCGGTACCTGCGCCCTTGATCCTCGCACCCATTGAGTTTAAGAAGTTCGCAACGTCAACGATATGGGGTTCCTTGGCTGCATTGATTATCTCTGTCTGGCCCTGTGCTTTACATGCTGCGAGCATCGCGTTGATCGTCGCGCCAACGCTTACGATGTCCAAATAGATCCTCGCACCATGTAACGGATCTGCCTCGAGATTAACGATACCGCTGTTGATATCTGAAGGCCTTGCGCCTTTCGCGCCCATGAGCTGGAAAGCCTTAAGGTGCAGGTCGATAGGACGCTGACCGAAGTTGCATCCGCCCGGAAGCCTTATGGATGCCTTGCCGCATCTGCCGAGAAGCGCTCCCATAAGATAATAAGAGGCACGGATCCTCGATACGAGCGGTCCTGATGCCTTATATGTATTTATCGTAGTAGGGTCGATCTTATATGTGTGATTATCGATCGCGTCAACTGTTGCGCCGAGTGATCTCAAGAGGTCAAACATAACATGAACGTCCAGTATATCCGGTACGTTCTCCAGTGTGCAGACACCGTCTACCATAATGGAAGCAGCTATGACACCAAGAGCGGCATTCTTACTGCCGCTGATATCAATATTGCCTTTGAGCGGAACTCCGCCCTTTATCTCATAAGCATAGGTTTTACCTACACTTGTCTCTGTTTGCTCCATCAATACTCCATCAAATCACTTGTGCGGATCTGACTCGTCAAGGATCTTCTTCAATGACGACTTAACCGCAACATCACTCTTATCCGACACCGGATCTGTTCGCTCATCCGTGTCTTTCGAAACAGCACGCTTACTATTATACCTTTTCTGAGCGTCAATTGGGTGAATTACGCGTTTTTCGCGAGATTCACGATTTATTTGCGATACTGTCTTCCTTTGTTCGGCACTTATCTGAACAACAGGCTGTGTCAAGAGTTTCCTTGCCTCTTCTTTGGCCTGCAGTCTTGCTTCTTCTCTTGCAAGTGCCTCAGGATCTATTACCGGCTGTACCGGGGGCATCTCATTTACGACAGGCGAAGCCTCTGACTGAGATACCGGATGGATCTGGACAACGGGCTGAACGATGGGCTCGGGCATTACCTTAGGCACCTGCTCATATGTGGCTTCAACTGCCTGCATTGCAGATACTTCAGGGATTATCTTCTCCAAAGGCACCGTCAGCTGCTCTGCCATCGGAGGCATCACGGAATTTGCCGCAGGAGCTTCACCTATCGTCGTCTCCCTGGCGCTCTCCGTCTCAAGACCCGTTACAGGTCCGTCAGCCTCGTCTTCAAAATCCTCTACATATAAAAGTTCTTCCTTAAGTTCTTCAAACCTGCTGTCTCCGAACGATGAGAGAAGCTTCGCGAGGGCCTTGTCCCTTGCTGCCACTTCAGGTTCGGGTATTATCTCATACTCGTCAACAACACTGACCAGATCCGTGTACCCAAGAGATCTTACAGCCTCGCACTCCTGAAGTCCCAGGAAATATGCGGCAGCTCTGTGGAGAGGCTTATCTGAAATAATGCCTGCCTTGGCATCGCTGTATGCGCCGTCGAAAACAGTCTTTCCCGTAGGAAGGCTCAAGATAAACGTTGCGCCCTGGCCGTATGTCGAAGTGACGCTTATTACGCCGTCATGCATATCGGCGATCTCTTTTGCTATGGCAAGGCCAATTCCTGAACCGCCGACTTCACGGTTTCCTGAGTTATCAACTCTGTAGAAGCGCTCGAAAAGATGCTCGATATCCTTTGCGGGTATTCCCCTGCCGTTATCGTCGACCTGTACTGCCACACGGTCATCGATTACCGAAATGCTTATATGCACCTGGTTAGGTACGGTCTTACCTTCGAAATTTATATACTTGATCGCATTGGTAAGGAGATTGACTATGGTCCTTACGATAAGCTTTGAATTGCCGTAAAGCAGCGGATATACATCATCTTCGGGCAGCGTGAAAATGACATTTGAAGCACCCGGGTAATCCTGTATATTGGCATATGCCGCAGATACGGCATCCCTGATATCGAAGATCTCCATGCGGCTCGTATGCGAACACTGAGACAGAACGAGGAAGTCATTGACGATATCCTGCATCCTGACCGTATTCTCTTCGATTCTTCCGCTCCATGTGATCAGTTCTTCCATTGAAGGTCCGTTGCCGTCCTGGCACGCTCTTCTTATCGAGAATACTGAACTCTTGATCGATGTAAGCGGAGTCTTAAGCTCGTGTGAAACGTTCGCCGCGAGATCCTTCTGGCGCCTCTCGTCATCTTTGATCTGGGTAATGTCATCAACGATAACTATCGTAAGCTCCTCGTTGCCGAAGAACTTCGAATCAGGCTGTGCGGGCCTTCTGATTATCTTGATCTCATATATCCTGCGGTTGTTGATATAGTTGACTCTTATGAGGTTGACACCGTTTTCGAGACTCAGGATATAGTTCGACTTAAGCTGGTTTCCGTTATCAAACGTCTCAAGGAAATTATTCAGAGTCTTAGGAAGCCCGCCCTTTAAGAAATCCGGAAGCCTGAAGATCGTCTCATTGCAGAACAGCGCGCCCTTGGAATCGTAAACGGCAATACCTAAACCGACCGTATCAAGTACGGCTTTCTGTATGATCTTATCGCGCTCAAGATTATCCATGTCTCCGGATACTTTGGACCTGAGTGTCGTATTGCCGATGAGATAGCCCAAAAGTATGCCCAGAAGAAGCAATATAAAACCGAGGACCACGATAACAACCGGGTTCTGGAATGCCTGTTCTAGTGCCGAGAAAGAAAATAGATTACTCAAAACAAATCCCAATTACTGATCCAAATCGTTGGGGAAGAAATAACCGAAGCCTCTTCTTGTAAGGATATATTTGAAATTCTTCTGATCCGGTTCGATCTTCTGACGTGTACGCTTGATGGTAACATCGACCGTTCTCTCGTCACCTAAGAAGTCGAACTTCCAAACCTGCTTCAGGAGCTCTGATCTGGAACATACTCTGCCCATGTTCTGCTCAAGATACTGTAATAACTGGAATTCTCTGTTCGTGAGATCGCAGGACTCCTCATGCTTAAATGCCTGCATGACATCGCCGTCAATGATGAGTTCGCCGCCGCAATACTCGTGTCTGTTGCCCTCTGCACCGTGTGACTTATTACTGTATTCAGTACGTCTGATCATGGCTCTGAGCTTCTCGACCAGGATCATCGGCTCATAGGGCTTGCTTACATAATCATCCGCACCGGCACGAAGAGCCTCAACCTGATACTGAGAAAGGTCGCCCTTGCCGGTAAGGAACAATACGGGTGTCTTATAACCCTGATCTCTGTAGTCCTTGATGAACTGCATTCCGGAATAACCGGGCATCATCCAGTCAAGGATGATAACATCCGGACGCTCTAAGTCAGCGAGCTCAAATCCCCTCTTGCCATCAGTAGCGGTAATAACGTTGAATTCAAAGGACTTGAGCATGTCAGCCGTAGAATCAACAACCGCTCTATCATCATCAATGATCAGGATTTTTGCCATATTCACACCTCACATTAGGACTAGGAAATTCAATAGATACATTTGTATTTTACCAATAATCGGTTTTATGTAAATTGTAATATTACATTTTTTTATCGGTTTTTTTACGGCAGCGAAATAATAAAAAATCCCAAAAGAAAAGTCCCTCCGCGTTTAGCGCGAAGGGACTTATATAATCCGGCAGCAATCTATCTTCCCGGGCCGTTGCCAGCCGAGTATTGTCGACGCCAGTGAGCTTAACTTCTGTGTTCGGAATGGGAACAGGTGTGGCCTCACCGCAATAACCACCGGAATGGTTGA
>JAEFBA010000051.1 GCA_016292145.1 Saccharofermentans sp. | reverse complement strand
AGAACATCGAAGAGAGCGGCGAGCACGATTCAAAGCTTTCCGGTGTAATTGAGGACATGGATTTCTCAGTACGTACTTACAATTGTCTCAAGAGAGCACAGATCAACACAGTTGGTGATCTTGTTGCTCGTTCTATGGACGAGATGATCAAGGTAAGAAACCTTGGTAAGAAGTCCCTCGAAGAGATCATCGAGAAGCTTGAAGACATGGGTCTGCACTTGAGAGAAGCAGAAGATTAAGGTTATTGGAGGATATATAAATGCCTAACAGAAAATTCGGCCGTGCTTCAGATCAGCGTGCTGCAATTCTGAAGAATCAGGTCACAACATTGATTATAAACGGTAGGCTCGAGACAACAGTTGCAAGAGCTAAGGATATCAGCGCTATCGTTGAGAAGCTCGTAGCTTCTGCAATTAAGGAACAGGACAACTACACAACAAAGGAAATCACAGTTTCCGCTGCCAAGCTCGACGGTAAGGGCAAGAAGGTCTTGAAGACAAAGACATCCAAGGGCGGCAAGAAGTACGAAGTAGTTGACCGTGAAGTTAAGACAAAGACAGTTCAGGTTGATAACGCTTCACGTCTCGCAGCAAGAAAAGCCATGATCAAGTGGGTTAACAAGAGCCACGATGCAGAGGGCAACATCATCAATCCCGTCAACAAGATCTTTGATGATATCGCACCTAAGTATGCAGGCAGAAACGGTGGTTACACAAGAATCATCCGTTTGGGCGCAAGACGTGGTGACGGCGCTGAGATGGCTATCTTGGAGTTCGTGTAATATTACACAAACAAAACCGATAAATTAAATTGTCAATCAGTCACGGGGAAAGGTTTACATCTTTCCCCGTTGTCTTTAAAATGTTGCTACATAACTATTCCGTGGAGATTTAAATTGCCTGAGAACGAGAACAGTATCGAGATAAAAGACGTAAGTTTCTCATACGAAGCTGATGATGAGACTTCGGGAAAAGCGCCAAGGCTTGCTCTTGACGGTATTTCCGTCTCCATCGCCAAAGGTTCATATACAGCGATCCTCGGGAGCAACGGTTCCGGCAAATCCACACTTGCAAAGATAATAGACATTCTGGAAGTGCCCGACAGCGGCAAAGTCGTTATCTTCGGTAAAGACACTTCCAAAGATGAATTGTTCTGGGAGATAAGGGAGCACTGCTGCTGCGTTTTCCAGAATCCCGATAACCAGATAGTCGGAACCATGATCGAAGAAGACGTGGCTTTCGGACCGGAGAATCTGGGTATCCCCAATCCTGAATTAAGAGAGCGCGTAGACCAGGCGCTCAAAGACGTCGGACTTTATGAGTTCAGAAATAAAGAGACCATGGCACTGTCCGGCGGCCAGAAGCAGAAGCTTGCTATTGCAGGCGCTCTTGCAATGAAGCCGGATATCCTGATCCTTGATGAAGCTACGGCGATGTTAGACCCTACGAGCAGGGATGATTTCCTGACGCTTGTTGAGAAGATGAGAGTCGAGAAGGGCCTTACGCTCATCACGATCACACATGACATGACCGAAGCATTAAGATGCGATAAGATCGTCATCGTACATAAGGGCAAGGTCGCATTGGAGGGTACTCCTGAAGAGATATTCTTATCAGATGACCTGTGGAAATACGGTCTTAAGAGACCCGTAAAGTTCAATTTTGCTTTTGAGATAGCAAAGCTTACGGGCAGCACCCTTTCAAAGGAAGACTTAAAGAGCAATGAGACGCTCATAGCAAGCCTTGTAAAGATGCTTACCAAGCCCGGTCTTACAATGCCCGGCAATGTCCAGGCAGATAAGAAGCCGATAGATGACAAAGACATAATCATGTCGGTAAAGGGCCTTTCCTATACATATGGCGGCGGAGAGACCAAGGCGATCGACGATATCAACCTCGATATCAGAAGAGGCGAAGTGCTTGGCATCGTAGGTGAGAGCGGCTGCGGCAAGACAACGCTCATCTCACACATGAATGCGATAATAAGGCCCGTTGAAGGTGATGTCATCATCCACACCAAAGACGGTGACTTATCCTGTAAGAATAAAAAAGACACAATGAAGATCAGACAGAATGTCGGTCTTGTTTTCCAGTATCCCGAATACCAGCTTTTCGAGGAGACCGTATATAAGGATATCGCTTACGGCCTTAAGAAGATGAATGTCTCAAAGGAAGAGCAGAAGGCGTTGATCCTTGATGCTGCAGAGAAGGTCGGTCTTACGGAAAGAGAACTGGATTCTTCTCCTTTCGAATTGTCGGGCGGCCAGAAGAGACGTGCCGCAATGGCAGGCGTCCTTGTAATGAGACCGGGCATCCTCGTTCTTGACGAACCCGCATCGGGCCTGGACCCCAAGGGCAGACAGGAGATGTTCGCTATCATAAAGGGCCTTCGCGACAGCGGAACCACGATAATACTCGTATCTCACAACATGGACGAGGCAGCAGTCAACTGCGACAGGATCTGCCTCATTGATAACGGTAAGATCAAGGCTGTAGGTACGCCGGCAGAACTGTTCGTCAAAAAGAGAGCTGACGAGCTTAAAGTCCAGCTCCCGAGAATTACAAGGTTCTCGGCAGTATTAAGGACGGAGCTCGCTGAAATATATCCTGACATAGAATTTAAGGGCAACTGTTTTAATCCCGAGAAGGAAGCGAAAGTAATAGTTGCGGCTGTCTGCGAGGCAGGTGATCATCATGCTTGATAACGTGAGCCTCGGCAGATACTATCCCGCGCACTCTTTCCTGCATGATACGGATCCGAGAGTAAAGACGATCCTTTATGCGATATATCTTGTCGCGATCTTCATTATCAAGGAACCGGTTGCGATCGGAGTTCTCGCAGGAATAATCATCCTGCAGCTCATGATGGCAAAGATCAGGCCCGGCATACTCTGGTCAACAGTAAAGCCGATACTTCCTCTTGCGGCATTCATCTTCCTCATAAACATCTTTACGATAAAGCAGGGAAATGTCCTTTTCACATGGAAGTTCATAACGATAACGGATTACGGCATAAGCCGCGCTGCGATAATGGCGGTAAGGCTTATCTTCCTCATAATTTCGACGAGCATCCTTCTTACGCTGACGACGACACCGCTTAAGATGAGCGATGCGCTGGAGAAGCTTTTCTCACCCCTGCAGGTAATAAAGATCCCGGTACACGAGATGGCCATGATGATGTCTATCGCATTAAGGTTCATTCCGACATTGGCCGCTGAGACCCAGAAGATCATGAAGGCGCAGCAGTCCAGAGGTGCGGATTACGACACCGGATCGTTCATTAACAAGATCAAAGGCTACATCACGGTGCTGATCCCTCTGTTCGTATCAAGCTTCAGGCGTGCTGATGAACTTGCGGTCGCAATGGATGCGAGGTGCTATAGAGGCGGCAAGGGAAGGACGAAATTAAATCCTCTGAAGATGACACCGAAAGATGTGCTTTGCGGAATTTTATTTACGCTTTTGGCGGCACTTGTTGTCGTTATTGATTTGTCTTTGAGATAAGTTTCTTGCTGTGTTAGAATGCAAGTTGCTAATAAAATAGCGAAAGGTTGGAATAATCAATGGGTTATTATTGCGGAATCGACTTAGGCGGCACGAATATCAAAGCCGGTATCGTAGACGGTGAGGGCAAGCTCCTTAACAAGCTGTCTATCAAGACACGCGCTGAAAGATCTATGGAAGAGATCATCCACGATATGGGCAAGCTCGCATCTGATGCGATCAAGGATGCAGGTCTTGATGTTAAGGATATCGAGTGCATCGGTATCGGTTCACCCGGAACACCTGACAACGATGAAGGTCTTCTCGTATACTCAAGCAACCTTCCTTTCAACAAAGCTCCTATGAGAAAGCTCATCAGGGAAGTCGTTGATCTCCCTGTTTATATCGATAATGACGCTAACTGCGCAGCTATGGCTGAGGCAGTTGCAGGCGCAGCAAAGGGCGCAAAGGATTCCGTTACCATTACATTGGGAACAGGCGTAGGCGCAGGCGTTATCGTCAACGGCAGGATCTTCTCCGGATTCAACCAGGCAGGTTCCGAGTTCGGCCACACGGTTCTCGTCTCCGGCGGCGTTCAGTGCGGATGCGGCAGAAAGGGCTGCTTTGAGCAGTATGCTTCCGCTACGGCTCTCGCAAGAATGACAAGGGAAGCTGCTGAAGCAAATCCCGATTCACTCCTCAACAAGGTCAAGGAAGACTTCGGCGAGTGGAATGCACAGATCGCTTTCGTAGCTATGAAGCAGGGTGACAAGGTAGCAGCCCAGGTCGTAGACAGCTACACCGATTATCTTGCAGACGGTCTTGCAAATGCCATCAACGCATTCATGCCTGAGATCCTCGTTGTAGGCGGCGGCGTCTGCAATGAAGGCGATCCGCTCCTTATCCCTATGCGTGAGAAGACAATGTCACGTCCTTACTTCGGACCCGGAGTCGCCAAGACACGCATCGAGCTTGCACAGATGGGCAACGATGCAGGTATCGTAGGCGCTGCCATGATGGGCAAGTCCTGCGTAGACGACGGCAAGAACGGCAAGTAAAATACCGCCATGCCCAGAATAGCCTTCATAACTGAGTTTGACGGCACTGATTTTGCCGGTTTCCAATCGCAGGAGAATGCAAGGGCTGTTCAGGATGTCCTCGAAAAGGCATTAGAAGAATTATATAAAACTAAGATCAGACTTACGGGGTGCTCCAGGACTGACGCAGGTGTGCATGCAAAATGCCACTTAAGTCACGCGGACGTCCCGTTTGTCATACCTGCAGAAAAGTTCCCTCTGGCCATGAATGCCCTGCTGCCTGATGACGTTGCGGTAAAGAAGTCGTTCTATGTTTCTGATGATTTCTCCGCCAGGTTCGACATCAAGGGCAAGAGATATATCTACAGGATCTATTCTTCACCTACGAGAAGTCCACTTTTGGACAGGACGGCATATTATTGCCCTGTTCTTCCTGATATCTCGAAAATGAAGGCCGCGGCGGAGTTTTTCGCCGGCGAGCATGACTTCGCAGCATTTTGTGCAACGGGCGGATCTCAGAAGACTACCGTAAGAAGGCTCTTTGGGGTAAAGGTTGAGGCCGTTGGTGACGATCCGTGCCAGATCGAGATCGAAGTGTCCGGCGAGGCGTTCCTCTATAACATGGTCCGTATAATTGCCGGCACGCTTTTATATGCCGGTCAGGGCAAGATCGAGCCTGCTGAAGTAAAGAACATCATCGATTCATGTGACAGGAGTCTTGCGGGCAAGACACTGCCTGCCAAGGGGCTTACGCTGGAAGAAGTGTTCATCTGATCTGCATTCGCGCCTCTGTTAAATAGCGCGCCATCCCGCCACAATCGCTCCGATTTATATTAATAAAAGATTTCTAAGGTGATATAATTATTTAAATGCGGGCCGGAATACCCGCATTAATTTAAATAGGGAGGATTAGAGAAATGATCAATTGGTGGATAATATGGCTCATTATTGCGGTCATCATGCTCGTCATTGAGATCGCGACCACGGGTCTTGCGACACTCTGGTTTGCCGTCGGCGCCATTGTTGCAATGATCATGGACCTTTGCGGTGCGTCAGTCGTATCTCAGATCATCGTGATGGCGCTGGTGTCCATAGTATGTTTTATTCTCTGCATGATCTGGATCAAGCCGAAGCTTGAAACACTTCGCAGGAAGAATGTCCAGAAGACCAATGCTGACAGATTGATCGGAAGGGAAGGCATCGTAATAGTGCCGTTCGATTCAATTAACGGCAAAGGACAGGTAAAGGTTGACGGACAGATCTGGAGTGCCAAGGCAGAGGAAGATTTCAGCGAGGGCACCAAAATCACAGTAAAAGCAATTGAAGGCGTAAAGCTCGTAGTCGGGCGCGCAGATTAAAAAGGGGAGGAAATTAAAATGTTACCTATCATCGCAGCATCAGCAGGACCTATCATCGGAGTAGCTATCGCAATCATCGTTATCCTGGTACTCATCATACCTAATATCAAGATCGTACCGCAGGCTACAACATTCATCATCGAGCGCTTGGGAACATACAGAACGACATGGGAGACGGGCTTCCACATGAAGGTCCCTTTCATCGACCGAGTTGCTAAGAAGATCTCATTGAAGGAGAAGGTTGCAGACTTCGCACCCCAGGCCGTTATCACAAAGGATAACGTTACAATGCAGATCGATACGGTCCTTTTCTATCAGATCGTAGATCCTAAGCTCTATACATACGGTATCGAGCGTCCTATCGTTGCTATCGAGAACCTCTCGGCAACAACGCTCCGTAACATCATCGGTGATCTGGAACTCGACCAGACACTCACATCAAGAGACATTATCAACACAAGAATGAGAGAGATCCTTGATGAAGCTACAGACCCTTGGGGAATCAAGGTTAACCGTGTTGAGCTCAAGAACATCATCCCGCCTAAGGAGATCCAGGCAGCGATGGAGAAGCAGATGAAGGCTGAGCGTGAGAAGAGAGAAAAGATCCTCATCGCAGAAGGTGAGAAGGAATCTGCAATCAGAGTCGCAGAAGGTGAGAAGGAAGCAGCTATCTTAAGAGCTGAAGCTAAGAAGCAGGCTGCTATAAGAGAAGCTGAAGGTCAGGCTCAGGCTATCCTCGCAGTACAGGAAGCTACGGCTAAGGGTCTTCAGATGGTCAAGGACGTAGGTGCTGATGACGGACTTATCGCCCTCAAGGGTTTGGAAGCCCTCGAAAAGGTCGGCCAGGGCGCATCCACAAAGATCATCATCCCTTCAGATCTTCAGGGCATAGCAGGTCTTACAACCACGATCAAAGAGATCGCAAAATCATAATTTGAGACTATCAGTCTTTCGGAGGTAAATCGTATGGATTACGGTATGTGGAATGACAGAACCAACATGAGCATGCTCACAGACTTCTATGAGCTCACCATGGCAAATGGTTATCTGAACAGCGGAAACAGGGACAAGGTCGTTTATTTCGACATGTTCTTCAGGAACATCCCCGAGAGCGGCGGATATGCCGTTATGGCAGGTCTTGAGCAGGTAATTGACTATCTCTCCAGCCTCAAGTTCTCAGAAGATGACCTGGCCTTCCTCAAGGATAACTATCACTTCAATGAAGAGTTCATCAGCTACCTGAGAGATTTTGAATTCACATGTGACGTCTGGGCTATCCCGGAAGGAACAGTCGTATTCCCCAAAGAGCCTCTCGTTAAGGTAAGAGGACCTATCATCCAGGCCCAGCTCCTTGAGACCGCGCTCCTTTGCACGATCAACCACCAGACTCTTATTGCTACAAAGACCGCAAGGATCGTAAGAGCTGCTGAAGGCAGACCTGTCATGGAGTTCGGTGCACGCCGTGCACAGGGCTTCGACGCATCTGTTCTTGGTGCAAGAGCAGCTTATATCGCAGGTGCTGCAGGCACATCCTGCACGATCTGCGGACAGCAGTTCGACATCCCGCTCTCCGGCACGATGGCTCACTCCTGGGTAATGCTTTTCGACAACGAGTTCGAAGCATTCAAGGCATACTCACTCGCATATCCTGACGGAGCACTTCTGCTCGTTGATACATACGACGTTCTCCGTTCAGGTATTCCGAATGCGATCAAGTGTGCAAAGGAAGTTTTGGAGCCCATGGGCAAGAGACTTAAGGGTATCAGAATTGACTCCGGCGACCTTACATACATGACTCAGAGCGCTCGTAAGATGCTCGATGAGGCAGGTCTTACAGACTGTAAGATCACAGTATCCAACGCTCTTGACGAGTATCTCATCAGAGACCTTATCAGCCAGGGCGCATGCATCGATTCCTTCGGTGTAGGCGAGAGACTCATCACATCCAAGGCTGAGCCTGTTTTCGGCGGCGTTTACAAGATCGCTGCTGTTGAAGCTGATGACGGCACGATCATTCCTAAGATGAAGATCTCCGATTCCATCGGCAAGGTCACAAATCCCTGCAGCAAGAAGATCGTAAGATTCTACGACAACGCTACGGGCAAGGCTTTGGCTGACGTAGTCATGGTCGCAGACGAGGAGATCCCTTCTGGCGAGCCTTATGAGATCTTCGATCCTGACAACACATGGAAGTCCAAGGTTCTGGAGAACTATAGAACCAGAGAGCTCATGGTCCAGATCTTCAAGGGCGGCAAGCTTGTTTATGACAAGCCTACGATCGGTGAGATCAGAGCTTACTGCACGACAGAGCTCGACTCACTCTGGGATTCCGTTAAGAGATTCGAGAACCCTCACAACTATTATGTCGACCTGTCACCCAAGCTTTGGAAGATCAAGGACGACATCTTAAGATCTTACAGAAGAAGATAAGGAGAAAAACAAGAATGGCAAATCCTGTTATCACGATCCAGATGAAAGACGGCGGCGTAATGAAGGCCGAGCTTTATCCCGAGATCGCACCTATTACGGTTAAGAACTTCGTCGACCTGGCAGCTAAGGGCTTTTACAACGGCCTTATCTTCCACAGAGTCATTCCGGGATTCATGATCCAGGGCGGTGACCCTCAGGGAACAGGCATGGGTGGCCCGGGCTATACGATCAAGGGCGAGTTCTCCGCTAACGGTGTCAGAAATGACCTGAAGCATACAAGAGGCGTTCTTTCCATGGCACGCGCTTATGATCCTGATTCAGCAGGTTCACAGTTCTTCATCATGCATGAGAATTCACCTCATCTTGACGGACAGTATGCAGCTTTCGGAAAGGTTATCGAGGGCATCGAAGTCGTTGATAAGATCGCTTCTGCAAAGACAGATTACAACGACAGACCTTATGAGGATCAGGTTATCGAATTCATGACGGTTCAGCTCTGATCTTAAAGCTTAAGAGCAACTTCTAAACGGCGGGAGAAAAGGAAAGGATAATGAGAGAAGTAAAGCAATTAGGGGATACTTCCAAGACGAAGAAGAGTGTCAAGATAAAAGACAGGTCTTCCGGGGAAGTAAAGACCGTTAAGATCCCATACCCCTGGCTTTATGCTTCGATCGTCCTTTTCCTTACGATCCCGCTGTTTATGTTCTTTATGGGATATCTGAAGCTTGTTGTCGGTATCCCTCTTACACTGATATTTGCAGGGGTACTGCTCTATTCGGTATCCGACTGCCTGAATGATCCTGACGGGCATAAGCTCTCTTCACCAGAGACCACCTTGGAAGTGCCGGTGTCATACATCATCGGATTTGCCGTAACGGCATTGCTTATCTCATATGTGTCCGGCGTCGGTGAGTATATCTATTCGCTACAGGATCATGAATACAGACGCGCGATATTAAGAGACCTCATAGATTATGACTGGCCGGTCATCTATAACTATTCGACGCAGACAAATCCCGAAGTAATAGAGATCTTTAAGTCGGCATCAGGCAACAGGGCATTCTCATATTATTTTATCTACTGGATGCCCGCAGCTCTTACAGGCAAGATGTTCGGTTTTGATGCCGGCAACTTTGTCTTATTCATTTGGAATTCCATAGGAATATTTCTGTCCCTCATGGGAGCTTCAGCAGTCATAAAGAGATTTACTGCGTGGGTGCCTTTCATCTTCGTATTCTTCTCCGGTCTTGATGCAATCCCGAACATGGTTTATGAACTTACGGAATATAACGGCTGGAGATGGTTCGAAGGGTACGTTACGTCGATGTCTTATGTCAGCAACTTCAGGGAGATGGCAAGCGTCTTCAACCAGATGATCCCGTGCTTCCTTGTAGTGTGCCTTCTCATGATGTCTTACAACACCCGTTCACTGGGCCTTACTTCCGGCATCTTATTCGGTTATTCGCCTTGGGCTGTATTCGGCATCCTGCCGATGGTCGCTGCAACGCTCTTTTCCGGGAAGCAAAGGGCCGGCAAGATCTCGAAAACAATTACCAACGCTTTAAGCCCTGCCAATATCGTATCGGCACTTCTTATCCTTGCGGTATTCGGAAGCTACTACATGACCAACTCCGCGGCCGTAAGTTACAAGGGCTTTGCCTGGCAGTATTTTGACAGCCCGCTGAAGTTTGTTATCGCATATATCGTATTCGTCCTGATCGAAGTCATTCCTTTTGCGGTGATCCTTTATAAGCGCGGGAAGGTTGATCCCGTGTTCTGGGCAGCAGTTGTTACACTCCTCATACTGCCGTTCTACAGGATCTCCGAGATGAATGATTTTACTATGAGAGGATCGATGCCGGCGCTGTTCTTCCTTTGCATCGGTCTATCAGGCGTCGTTGCCGAGATCATGGATCAGAAGAACACCCCGACGACAAAGAAGGGCTGGCTTAAGCCTGCGGCTATCATGCTTACCGTGATAGTAATGATGTTCACAACGCTTATGAACCTCTTTGTCATAGTCGGTTCGATAATCGAAGGCGACCCGGGTGCGGAAGAGAACATCGGTTCATTCGGAAATATCAATCAGGCGGAATACGCCGAAGTCATACAGGAGCAGTTCTTCGCGGAAGGCTATGAGGACAGCTTCTTCTACAAGTATTTTGCAAAATAAAAAAGGCGGTTCGTACCGCCTTTTGTTTTAGTCTTTTGATTCCTCGGAAGTGATGTATATCGGTCTTGCCTTGGATTCTATGTAGATTCGTCCGATGTATTCGCCTATAAGTCCCAATGCTATCAGGATAAGTCCGCCGATAAAGAGGATGAAGCAGAGGAGTGAAGGGTAACCCATGATGTTCGCATCCATCCAGAACCGTCCGATTATAGCTCTTATGAAGTAGTAGAGCATATAAGCAAAGCCCGCAAAGGCAAAGAAGAAACCCATATATGTTGCGATACGCAAAGGTGCGGTGGTAAATGCCACGATGCCGTCTATGGCATATCTGAAGAGCTTCCAGAAGCTCCATTTGGTCTCGCCGGCAACACGTTCAACGTTCTCGTGCTCAACCCACTTGGTTCTGAAGCCTACCCACGCAAAGATACCCTTTGAGAATCTCTGGCGCTCGGTAAGACTTAATATCGAATCAACGACTTCGCGCTTCATTAACCTGAAGTCTCTAGCGCCGTCTGCGATCTCAACGTCACACATGCGGTTGATGAGTCTGTAGAAGCGGCGTGCAAACCAGCTCCTGATCTTGGGCTCACCTTTACGGGTAACGCGTCTTGCCGCAACGATATCGTATTCGCCTGAATCCAGGTCCTTGATCATCTCCGGAATGAGTGACGGGGGATCCTGCATGTCGGCATCAAGGATCGCGACGTAATCGCCCTTGGCCTTCTCCATTCCCGCATACATTGCGGCTTCCTTGCCGAAGTTTCTTGAGAAGAAGATATACTTAACACCCTTGTCGTTTGCTGCGAGATCTCTGATGATATCCGCCGTCTTATCGCGGCTTCCGTCGTTTACGAAGATGAATTCGTAATTCCTGTCTGCCGTATCTGATTTTCTGACATCGCAAAGTGCTTCATAGAGGATCGGCAAAGATCCTTCTTCGTTATAGCAGGGAATGATAAGACTGATCAGCACGGCAATTCTCCTTTGATCATGCAAACGTTTCAGGTTCCGCGTCTGCTTGTCAGAATATTTAATCTGTTTGCGGCAATTGTGCGAGCGTAGCTAGACACAGCCGCAAATAGATTAAATATTCTGTTTGTATTATAATCAAAAAATATTGTAAGTGACAATAAAATGCCGGAGAAAGGGCGGAACAATAATGAAAGAGCTCTCAAGTCTTGATGGCAAGTCTTCGAAAAAGACAACAGTCAAACCCTCACTAAAGACCTCTTCAAAAAGCAGAGGGGAGACAGATCTTCGCCCGTTATATGCTTTTTTCGCGACATTGGTCCTTTATATAGTCGCAATGCTTCTTTGCAACAAGTATCCTCTGGGTGAATATTCATTCCTGCAGAGTGACTTAAAGGCACAGTATGCGCCTTTCCTGGCACTGCTCCGAAGCAAGATCACAGAGCTCGGAACTGTGCCTCAGGGACACCTTCTCCAGTATATCTCGTATTCATTTAAGCTCGGACTCGGCAAGAACTTTATCGGCACATTCGGCTATTATCTTGCGAGCCCTTTCAACCTGATCTACCTGCTTATCGAAGAATCGCAGATCGACACTGCGGTCCTTGCGATAGTTACTTTAAAGCTCAGCCTTTCTGCTGCTTTCATGTCCATGTTCCTCGGTTCGAGGACGGAAGATAAGAAGAATTTATGGCCGGTCCTTCTGGGGATCATGTATGCATTCTCACTCTATTCACAGGCATTCATTTTCCAGATCATGTGGCTCGACGGCTATATGCTCCTTCCGCTGATCCTTTTCTTCACGGAGAAGTTCATAAAGAAGCAGAATTATGCCGGACTGATAATTACTCTTCTGGTCCTGTTCATTTCGAATTACTACATCGCATATATGGCAGGCATCGCATGCTTCCTCTATCTTGTGATAAGGCTCTTCGAAGAAAAGGTACAGATAAAGAAAGCTCTCGGCATCTGCGTAAGATACGGCCTTACGGCAGGTTTTACGGGACTTATCACAGCCGTAATGCTGGTGCCTGTAGGTCTTGATACGATAAGGAATGCTGACCAGACGATCTCGAGCAGGGGAAGTGATGCTCTTACGTTCTCGCCTCTTACGTTCATCCACATGATGATCCTGGGCGAACCGAGAGACTTCTCAGATGTTCTGCCGAGCAATTATCCGTTCCTTTTCGTATGTCTTCTCGTGACGCTCCTGCTCCTGATCTATTTCATCAGCCCTGTCTTTAAGGGAAGAGAGAGAAAGATCCACGCATTCTGCGTTCTCGGAGCGTTCTTATCGACTGCAGTCTATCCTCTGGATAAGGCATGGCAGGTCTTCGACGATCCCAACTGGTTCTGGCACAGACATGCATTCGTATTCCTGCCTTTGTTCCTGGTCATCTCGATGAAGGTGCTCTTCAGGGTCAAGGAACTTGCAAGAAAAGACATCATCAAGGCAGTTCTCGTCATATATCTCTTTGTCGCAATCGATTACTCTTTCGGAGAGATAAAGGGTCATTCTGATGCAGTTATCTACAATGTACTCCTCGCGGCAGCCTACGGACTGTTCCTGATGGGATTCGGCATAGAGAACTGGCACGAGCAGCTTAAGGACATGCCTAAGCTCTTAGCACCCCTTATGTCGCTGTTCGTTGTTTTCGAAGCCATCTTTGCAGGACCGATGCTCAGCAACGGAATAGAATCAATGACTTTGTTCGGAGGCCCGGCTGCAGAATACAGCCAGTCGATCGTGGCAGAGCAGGAGTTCGGAAAATATGCTAAAGCAAGAGGTGCCATGACAGGGGCTTTCAGAGCCGAGAATGAGAAGGCGCCTGAATTTACGACCAAGTTCTATTGTGAAGAAGGCGAAGCGTTCTACGGCAACTACAACGGTCTGTCGTTCTTCAATTCAAATTCAAATAAGAAGATGCAGCGCTTCATGAAGCAGCTCGGAATGCAGACGAACTACAATTACTTCGCGGTCGGACATACTTTTGCCTGCCCGTCTATAGACAGCTTCTTCTCGATCGGTTCGATCTCGACGAGACGCAACCTGTCTCTCTACCGCTTGGAAGGCAAGGATTCCTACGGTTCCGGAATGTATTTCTATGCCAATGACGACGTGCTCCCGCTCGCATTTGCGGCAGATAAGGGTGCCATGGATTTCGATTACTACAAGCTCGAAAAGGATGCATCGGAGAAAAACTACTATAAGTTCCAGAACGAGTGGTACCGCTCATTGTTCCCTGAAGCTTTCTCTGAGGATTTCTTTAAGGATATCGATGAGAGCGTCATAGGAGAGCCTAAGATCACTAACGGTGTCTACTTCAATCTCAACGATTACATGACAATGGAAGATTACCTAACCAAGGGTACTTCAGATGAGAAGGATGAGAAATCCGGCGGTGCGCAGGATCCTCTGGGTCTGGAATCCACGGTTGAAAGCCGGCTCAATGACAACATCACGACTATCCAGAGAACCAACGAGAAGCTCCCGATCGCGATCGAGTATGAATTCAAGGCTCCTTCGACGGATGAGATCTATGGTTCCATTGTTTCCGGCAGGATCCTCGATTGCACCGAGATCTACGTAAACGGCATAAGGATCACGGACTTCTCGTCGAATACTTACTATTCTCAGATATTCAGGGTCGGAAGCTTTAAAGAAGGCGAGACCGTTAAGGTATCTTTCCTTTGCAAGGATTCGAAATGGTCATTCCTGAACGTAAGGTTTGCCACCTTCGACAGCGCTTCGTTCTCGAAGCAATTCGCAAATGTCGACAGGTCTAAGGTAAGCGCCGATCTGGTCTCAGACGGTTATGCAAAGTTCAGCGTCAAAGATCTTGCTCAGAATGAGACGGTCATCACCACGATCCCTGCAGAGGACGGCTGGCAGCTTCTTATCGACGGCTCACCGGCTGAATATAAGGTCTATCAGAATGCTTTTATCGCATTTGATGCTCCTTCGGGAAGCCATACGGCTGAACTCGTGTTTACGGCTCCGGGCCTTAAGGGCGGCGCATTGGTAAGCTGTGCCGGAATCGTGCTCCTTGCAGCCTTTGTCCTCATCGACAAAAACCGCCAGAAAATGAAAGAAAAACAAAATCAAAACTAGTATCTTTATAGGGAATCAGTGCTTGGGAGGTAAGAATTATGGATTTTATGAAAGCTTATGAATTATGGTCAACGGATCCTTTTTTCGATGAGGGCACAAGAAATGAACTCATCGCGATCAAGGATGACACAAAAGAGATCGAAGACAGATTCTACAGAGATCTCGAGTTCGGTACTGCAGGCTTAAGAGGCGTGCTCGGCGCCGGAACAAACAGAATGAACGTCTATACGGTAGCCAAGGCTTCCGAGGGACTTGCAAAATACATCCTTTCCGAGGGTGAAGAGGCAATCAAGAGAGGCGTAGTCATTTCTTATGACTCAAGACATTTCTCTCCCGAGTTCGCGCAGATCACGGCTCAGGTCCTTGCTGCAAACGGAATTCCGTCAAAGCTCTCCGACGAGTTAAGACCGGTTCCGGTCCTTTCTTACTCAGTCAGATATTTCAAGGCATTTGCAGGTGTCATGATCACCGCTTCACATAATCCGTCCAAGTATAACGGATACAAGGTCTACGGTGAGGACGGCGGACAGGTACCGCCTGAAGCAGCAGATGCAGTCCTCGCAAATATCGAAGCGATTTCCGACATCAGGAGCGTTAAGCTCATGGACTTTGAGGAAGCTAAGGCAAAGGGCCTTGTAACTTCCTTCGGACCTGAGATCGACGAGGCATTCACAAATATGCTTACAAAGCTCGTTGTAGATCAGAAGGCTATCGACAGGCAGGCTGACATGAGCATCGTTTATACACCTCTGCACGGATCAGGCAACAAGCCCGTCAGAAGGATCCTTGAGGCAGTCGGATTTAAGAATATCCACATCGTAAAAGAGCAGGAGCTTCCTGACGGAGCATTCCCTACGGTAAGCCTTCCTAACCCTGAGAACCCTGAGGCTCTCTCAATGGCGATCGAGCTTGCCAAGAAGACAGACGCTTCCCTGGTATTCGGCACAGACCCTGACTCCGACCGTATCGGTGCGGCAGCAAAGGTTGTTGAGAACGGTGAAGTTAAGTACAAGTGCTTCTCCGGTAACCAGATGGGTCTGATGCTCTTAGACTATATCCTCGATTCCAAGAAGCAGCTCGGCACACTGCCCGAGAAGTCTTTCGCGGTTACGACCATCGTATCCTCCAAGCTCGTTAAGAGCATCTGCGACTACTATGGCGTTGAGCTTCAGGAGACTTTGACAGGATTCAAGTTCATCGGCGAGAGGATCAAGCTTGACGATGAGTTCGGTGACAAGCACTTCCAGTTCGGCTTCGAAGAGAGCTACGGCTATCTTGCCGGCGTCGATGTACGTGATAAGGACGCTGTCGTTGCCGCAATGCTCATCTGCAACATGGCTGCAGCTTCTTTCGAGAAGGGTGAGACACTTGCAGACAGACTTGACCACCTCTATGAGAAGTACGGCTACGGCATTGAGCAGACGATCAGCTGCACTCTTGAAGGCAAAGAGGGAATCGAGAAGATCGGCAAGTGCATGGTCGAATTAAGAAAAGAGCTCTCTGAGTGCAGGAACCTTGCTGAAGCAAAGAACCTCCTTGGCGGTGCAACTGTTACGGCAGTCCGTGACTATAAGGAATCCAAGCGTTACGACTTCACCGAAGACGGCGTAAAGGTATCTGACATTACTCTGCCCAAGTCCAACGTTCTCCTCTATGAGCTCGGCGGCAGCAAGGGAATCGACTGGGCATGCGCAAGACCTTCAGGCACAGAGCCCAAACTCAAGATCTACATGGGCGTTTACGATTCTGATAAGGATACTGCAGAGAAATCCTTTGAGAATATCAAAGAACAGGTTGAAGACTACGTTAAGTCAAAGCTCAACTGAACGAATTAACTAACGGAATAATGTATTCACAGACAGCCTTGGCAAAGCCGAGGCTGTTATAATCTGCGGTGATATATGAAGCGGCAGCCTTAACGCCGTCCGTGGCATTCCCGACGGCGATTCCGTACTTGGCGTCTTCGATCATGGAGATGTCATTGTCGCTGTCGCCGATTGCGAAAGTATTCTCACGGGGGATCCCCAGATAATCTGCCAGGCTTAAGAGCGCGTTTCCCTTGGTAACCCCCTTGCACATGACGTCGAAAAGATTGGGCGCGGAAGATATTACCTCGAGTTCAGGGTCGGAGGAGAGGGTATTGACCAGCTCCTCATCCGCACTGATGAGAAGGATCTTGTTGAAATGCGGGATCTTCCCGAGGTTCGGGAAATCCTTTCCGATATCGATCATAGGAGACTGCTTGGACAGAGGAAGACCCTTATTGTAGGATTCCACAAAGCCCCTTCTGGATGAGCAAGGCGCGAAGAAGATGCCCTCGTCCGAATAAAGGGATGCATCGGCAGATCTGTCCATGAGAAATCTCAAGAGTGACCTTATCTTGGAGTCTTCGAAATCCCGTGAAGCGAACTGTTTTCTTGCGGAGGCATCGAAAAGCGAACCGCCGTTGCTGGTGATTATGGGAACGTCGATCTCCAGGTCTTCGGCGAATTTGCCGACCAGGAAAGATGATCTCCCCGTGGCGATCGTGAATGCCACAGAGGAATCCTTTAAGGCTCTGATAGCCTCCTTATTTCCTTCGGGAATGTCCTTGCCGGGGCTTAACAATGTAAAATCCATATCTGCGGCAAGCAGTGCTTTGTATTTTCTGTCCATAGGTCTTTTTGGTCTCCGGGAAAATTATAAACGATTTTTTAAAATAAAAGACAAATATACCTTATTTTTCATTCAATCTGCGACATTGCCGCGGTTGAAAGTTGAAATAAGTATGTATATTATTGTGCTTGGATTCAAAGGTAACCTTTGAAGTATTTTTTGTGGGGTTAGTATTTTATGAAAAGAAAAGCCGGTCAGGCACCATCCAGATCTGCTGAAGTCAGGAACACAGCGCTCGTTCCTGTCAGGAGCAGTGAGTCTAATATTCCGGCACCCGTAAGAGTTGATGCAGCCAGGGTGCCCGAACATAAGAGTGCTCCGAAGAGCTCCGCAAAGAGCAGCTCTATGAGCACAAAGTCTGCTCCCAGAACTGCTTCCAAGGCAGCTCCCAAGAGCGGTTCACAGAGCGCAAAGAATGCTGCAAAGCGTTCCAAGGGCAAAAAGAAGAAGGGTAAGACAGGCCTGATCATCGGTATCGTGGCTGCTGTTGTCGTTCTTCTCGGCGCAGGCGGATTCTACGGATATCTCTATTACACGGGCTATTTCAAACCGCATGTTGAAGTTACCATGGCTGACGGCACAGTCTCAAAGCTCAAGGCAGAGGACGTTTATGCTGAGCTCAGTGCCGGTGCCAACACTTTCTATCCCGGCACTTACATCGATGACGTTGATGTCAGCGGCATGACGGTAGAGCAGGCAACAGAAGCTGTCAACAAGGCTCTTGAGGAAGCAAAATCACCTGTAGACGTCAACTACAAGCTTAAGCTTGACGGCAAGGTATATCCTCTTGATTTCTCAGATGCAAAGTTCGAATACAACACAAAGGAAGTTGTCGAGAACGCTTTTGCACAGCACAGGGCTTTGGATGCGACAGATTACCAGAGCATCATCGATGTTTTCAATTATAAGGAACAGCTCAAGAACAACCCCGTTAATTACGAGACATCTTACTCTGTAGCTATCGACGGTGTATCCGAGAAGGTACATGCCATCTTAGACCCCCTTATCGAGCAGTATTCTACAGTAAAGGATGCTGAGATCGGTGAGTTCAATCCTGATACCAAGGAGTTCACTATCACTCCTGAAGAGACAGGTATGACGATCGATATCGAGGGCGCTGTAGCACAGGTTAACGAACTCTTCGAAAAGAAGGAATACACAGGTTCTGTCGTAGTTCCTTCCATCGTTAAGGAACCTGAGATCACTACAGAGAAGATCAAGGCTAACTTCGGCCTTATCGGCGAGCACACAACAAAGGCATCCAATAACGCTAACCGTAACAATAACCTTAATCAGGCATGCAAGAATATCAACGGCACCATCTTAAAGCCCGGTGAAGAGTTCTCATTCAACAAGGTAGTTGGTCAGAGAACAACAGCTAACGGCTTCAAGGAAGCTACCGTTATCATGGGCGGCCAGTACGAGCAGGGTCTTGGCGGCGGTGTCTGCCAGGTAAGCAGCACGCTCTATAACGCTGTATTGAAATCAGACCTCAAGATAACAAAGCGTTCAGCACACGCCTGGCCTTCCGACTACGTTCTCGAGGGCCTTGATGCTACTGTTAACTGGCCTGATCTCGACTTCAAGTTCAAGAACGACACAGATTATCAGATCATTGTTGTCATGTGGTTTGAGTCCAAGGACAGAACCGTTCATGCCCAGATCTACGGCAAGAGACTGCCTGATGAGCAGACTATCGTCCTGAGAAGTGAATGCGTCGGTTCCACTGCAGCAGGCAAGACAGTATATGAAGAAGATAAGACAATGGAAGTCGGTAAGACCAAGGTCGTCAGACAGGCGCACAAGGGCTTAACGATCAAGACATACAAGATCTGGCAGGATAAGGACGGCAAGGAAGTCAAGCGTGATTTCATCACCACGACAACCTATGGTTCTTTTGGTAAAAAGATCAACGTAGGCACCAAGAAGGCTGACGGTACATATGCCACGATCGACAAGAATACAGGCGAGATAATCGGCTCTGCATCTCCTACACCTGTACCTACAAAGAAGGCAGATCCTACGCAGGCACCCGGACCTACAACGCCACCGAAGCCGACAGATCCGCCGAAGCCGACAGATCCGCCGAAGCCGACTGATCCGCCGAAGCCGACCGATCCGCCGAAGCCGACAGATCCGCCGAAGCCGACAGATCCGCCGCCGCCGCCGAAGCCGACGACACCTCCGGAGAACAATGAAGGCGGCTGATACCGTAAGGCCTTTCGCAATAAAGCAAAAACAACAAGAGCTCTCTTCAGTTTTGAAGGGAGCTCTTTTAATAAAAAATAAATATATAAATTTTCTCTTTTATGTCCCCATTCTTGACTAAATGGGTTTATAATTATTCAGTCATTATTAGAGGACTCTCTCTCCGGGGAGTGGACTTACAAAGAATTTTCCAAAGGAGATCATGTTTATGGCAGAACTGACAAAGAAAACCATGGACGGTAACGAGGCTGCTGCGTATACTTCGTATGCATTTACTGAGAACGCTGCAATTTACCCTATCACACCGTCCTCGCCTATGGCTGACCACACC
>JAEFBA010000050.1 GCA_016292145.1 Saccharofermentans sp. | reverse complement strand
GCAACTGCACCTACAGGGTCGTCAAGATGAAGTTTGTGATCAAGAAGCCATACACCAAAGCAAACCAAAAGGCCTGCAACTGCTCCGATTACGATTGCACCAAAGGCATCTGTTACATCACAAGGAGCTGTGATAGCAACAAGTCCTGCAAGAGATGCGTTCAAACACATTGATACATCAGGCTTACCATATTTAATCCAAGTAAAAATCATACATACTACTGTTGCAATTGATGGTGCAATTGTTGTTGTAACAAATACTGATGCAAGCTGATCAGTTGAAGTACATGCAGCACCGTTGAATCCGTACCATCCAAACCAGAGGATGAATACACCTAAACATCCGATTACGATATTGTGTCCCGGAATCGCATTAACTTTTGTAATTTTTCCACTCTCATCTTTATCAAATTTTCCAATTCTTGCACCTACCATCTTAGCTCCGATAATAGCTGCGATACCACCTACCATGTGAATTGCACATGAACCTGCAAAATCATGGAATCCCATCTGTGAGAGGAATCCTCCACCCCAGATCCAGTGAGCCTCAACAGGATAAACAAGTCCTGAGATAATTCCTGAATATACGCAATAGCTTAAGAATTTTGTTCTCTCAGCCATTGCTCCTGAAACGATTGTTGCTGTTGTTGCACAGAAAACTAAGTTGAACACAAAATTTGACCAGTCAAAGTTCTGATAATTTGTAATAATGTCAAATCCCGGTTTTCCTATGAAACCAAACAAATCCTCTCCAAGTAACAATCCAAATCCGATTGTGATAAACATTGCACATCCTATACAAAAATCCATAAGATTTTTCATAAGAATATTACCTGCATTCTTTGCCCTTGAAAAACCTGCCTCAACCATGGCAAATCCTGCCTGCATCCAAAATACAAGAGCAGCTCCGATTAAAAACCATACGGCGAATACCTCACCGCTAACTGCATTCATTATTTCCTCTGTCATATCCCATTTCTCCTTTCATTTTATAAGGTCGATAACACTTCGAATCCACATTGTTTCTTCTCAGCGATTACGCCTTTGCTGATATAATAAAAGGTCACCCCACATGGCTTTTCATTTCATCAGATTTAATCCTCTGAAACCTCCACGCCTTTGTGGGATGACCTGTTATTTTCTGTCAGGGTTGGCATTTAAGAACCAACCCTTTTGAAAATTGGTATTTATATCGAGGCTAACAAATCAGGCGTTTATTATAAAGAAACGCTGCCAGCCTTCTCGATATCATATTTAAAAACAATAACTATAAATATGATTATTAATATACGCTGAACAATAACTTACCATAACTTGGGAATGGCCAGTATCTTTCAGATGTAAGCATTTCTGCTTCGTCAACATATTTTCTTAAGTTCTCCATTGCAGGAAGAATCTCATCTCTCATTGCTTCTGATGTCTTGATAATGTTGTCATAATTTACAAGACTTGCAAGCTTCTCTTCCAAAACTGTCGTTGCTTCATTAATGGAATCTGTAAGTTCTGAAAGTCTTTCCATTGTAGTAATTTCGTAATTGCATTTTACATTTGCACTCACTGACTTCATAAGAGATGTTGTCTTTGCAAGGCTGTAAAGATATCCTTCAATTGCTGCAAGATAATTCTTTCTTACCATATCAACCATTGTATGTCCTTCAATGTTGATTGTCTTACAATAATTCTCTAACATAATTTCACATCTTGAATGAAGTTCTGACTCTGTAAATACTTTGTGAGCGATAAGCATATCCATGTTCTTCTTATCTAATAAGTGTGGCATAGCATCAGCTGTTGTCTTGAGATTTGAGAGTCCTCTAACCTTTGTAGCTTCCTCAATCCACTCTTCACCGTATCCGTTACCGTTGAAGATGATTCTCTCATGAGCTTTGATTGTCTCTTTGATAAGTTCATGAAGTTCATTTTCAAAATCAGCTGCTCCTTCAAGTCTGTCAGCGAACTGCTGTAAACTCTCTGCAACTGCTGCATTTAACATGATATTACAGCAAGCAATACTGTTTGCAGAACCAAGAGATCTGAACTCGAATTTGTTTCCTGTAAATGCAAATGGTGATGTACGGTTTCTGTCAGTTGTATCTCTAGAGAATCTTGGAAGTGAATGTACTCCAAGTTTCATAATTACTTTCTCTGTTCCTTCATAAGGCGTGTCATTCTTGATTGAATCAAGAATTGCTGTAAGCTCATCTCCAAGGAAGATTGAAATGATTGCAGGAGGCGCCTCATTAGCACCAAGTCTGTGGTCATTTCCTGCTGTAGCAACTGAAAGACGAAGTAAATCCTGATACTCATCAACAGCCTTGATTACTGCACAAAGCATAAGTAAGAACTGTGCATTCTCGCTTGGTGTATCACCAGGTGAAAGAAGGTTTGCACCGGTGTCTGTAGCCATTGACCAGTTGTTATGCTTACCTGATCCGTTAACGCCTGCGAAAGGCTTCTCGTGTAAGAGGCATACCAGACCATGGCGTGCTGCGACCTTCTGCATGATCTCCATCATGAGCTGGTTCTGGTCTGTAGCGATATTCGTTGAAGAATAGATCGGAGCGAGCTCGTGCTGTGCGGGAGCAACTTCGTTATGCTCTGTCTTGGCAAGGATACCGAGCTTCCAGAGTTCCTGGTTAAGATCGTTCATGAACTCCTGAACCTTGGGCTTGATAACGCCGAAGTAATGGTCGTCCATCTCCTGTCCCTTGGGAGCCTTGGCACCGAAGAGCGTTCTTCCTGTGTACTTGATGTCAGGACGCTTGTCGTACATTTCCTTTGTGATAAGGAAGTATTCCTGCTCAGGACCAACTGATGTATGAACATATTTAGCATCTTCGTTTCCGAAAAGCTTTAAGATACGGAGAGCCTGCTTATTCAAAGCTTCCATTGAACGGAGCAAAGGTGTCTTCTTATCAAGAGCTTCGCCTGTGTAAGAGCAGAATGCCGTAGGGATGCAGAGTGTCTTATCCTTGATGAAAGCATAAGATGTAGGATCCCATGCTGTATATCCTCTTGCCTCGAAAGTAGCTCTGATGCCGCCTGTCGGGAATGAGGAAGCGTCAGGCTCGCCCTGGATGAGGTTCTTGCCGGAGAATGCCATGATGACGCCGCCGTCAGGAGAAGGCTCGATGAATGAATCGTGCTTCTCTGCTGTAACGCCTGTCAAAGGCTGGAACCAATGTGTGAAGTGTGTAGCACCCTTTGACAAAGCCCAGTCACGCATAGCTGCTGCAACTTGCTCTGCTACTTCCGTATTGAGCTTGGCACCCTCATCGATCGTCTTTCTGAGTGAATTGTAGACCTTATCGGATAAAACCGCTCTCATCACTCTGTCGTCGAATACGTTCTCACCGAACATTTCCGGAACTGTTTTTGTTGACATATGTATATCCTCCTAAAATTTATTAACTGTTTTACCGGCCTCATACGAGCGGGCTGTAACCCATCAGGTATTTATCCATCTCTGCTGCGCAGTGCCTTCCTTCTGTTATGGCCCACACTACGAGCGATTGTCCTCTGTGCATGTCTCCTGCCGTGAACACTTTAGGTATTGAAGTCTTATACTGTTCAGGCTCTGTCTTTACCGTTCCTCTTTGTGTCAGCTCGACTTTGCTTTCTTTTGCAATGTAGTCTTCGCATCCCACAAAGCCTGCCGCGATTATCAGGAGATCGCACTTTATTGTTTGTTCAGATCCCTCGACCTCGACCAGCTTTCTGTCTTCGAACTTGACCTTGACTGTCTTGATCTCTTTCAGCTTTCCCTTTGAAGTAATGAGTTCCTTTACGGTAGTCTCATATATTCTCGGGTCGTGGCCGAATACCTTGATGGCCTCCTGTTGTCCGTAGTCGGTCTTCTCGACCTTGGGCCACTCAGGCCAGGGGTTATTCTGTTGTCTTTCCTTCGGCGGCCTTGCCATCATCTCCAATTGGGTGACAGCCTTGCAGCCCTGTCTGATACAAGTTCCGACGCAGTCGTTTCCGGTATCACCGCCTCCGACAACAACAACGTTCTTGTCCTTGGCACTTATCGTCCACTTGCCGGCCTTTCCGCCTAAGAGGTCCTTGGTCGCAGACTTAAGGAAATCAACAGCAAGGTGCATATCCTTACAATCTTCCGAACCCTTCGCGGTAATGGTCCTTGCTTTCTTGGATCCGCAGCAGAGAGCCACCGCATCGAATTCTTCTGTTATCTTCTCGAAAGAAGCGCCGTTACCTACATCGACTCCGGTCTTGAAGATCACGCCCTCTTCTTCCATCAGCTTTCTTCTTCTCTCGATCACGCTCTTGTCGAGCTTCATGTTCGGAATGCCGTACATCAGTAAGCCTCCGATCTGGTCCTCGCGCTCGAAAACAGTGACCTCATGACCTCTGTGGTTTAACTGGTCCGCAACCGCGAGTCCTGCAGGACCTGCACCGATAACTGCAACCTTCTTTCCGGATCTTGTCTTAGGGATCCTGGGCTTCATGTAACCCAGCTCGTAACCTTTCTCGATCAGGAAGAGCTCGTTATCGTGGATCGTAACTGCTCCTGAATTTATTCCGTTGATGCATGCCTTCTCGCAAAGTGCGGGACATACTCTTCCGGTAAACTCCGGGAAGTTTGATGTTTTCAACAGTCTTGCCAGAGCGTGCTCGTAATGTCCTTTGTAGAGCTCGTCATTCCACTCGGGGATAACGTTATGTAACGGACATCCCGTTACCATGCCCTTAAGGCAGATGGCCGACTGGCACATCGGTACGCCGCAGTCCATGCATCTTGCTGCCTGGCAGCGTCTTTCTTCTTCATTTAAATGGTTGTGGAATTCTTCAAAGCCTGTGATCCTGACATCTTCTGATACCCAGGAATCTTCGTGCCTGTCGTATTCCAAAAATCCTGTAGCTTTACCCATAAGATCCTCCTGATATCAAGCACCGGCTTTTGTAAATTCTTTGAATGCCTCATATACTGCCTGCTCGTGAGCGATGCCCAGCTCTTCGTGCTTGGCGATCAAGGTCAGCATATGGCGGTAGTCCGTCGGTATGATCTTCTTGAAGCACTCGACATACCTGTCAAAGTCTTGAAGTATCTCCTTGGCTTTGGAAGATCCTGTTGCCTGCTCATAATCTTGAAGGATTGTTTTAAGCTCGTTCTTATCTGCGTCTTCTGTGATCTCACTCATCTCTACAAGACCTTTATTGATCTTTGTATAGAGAGTGTGATGTTCATCTAATACGTAAGCGATTCCGCCGCTCATTCCTGCTGCAAAGTTCTTTCCGACTTCGCCCAGGATCACAGCCTTGCCGCCTGTCATGTACTCAAGTCCGTGGTCTCCCGTACCTTCGCATACGCCTGTCGCACCTGAATTCCTGATCATGAAACGCTCGCCTGCGATGCCTGCGATATATGCAGTTCCGTTGGTTGCGCCATAGAGTGCGACGTTGCCTACGATGATGTTCTTCGAAGCTTCGAAGCCGGAATTCTCATGGGGCTTGAGAATGAGCTTTCCGCCTGACAGCCCCTTGCCGAAACCGTCATTGGCATCGCCCGTGAGCTTTAACGTAAGGCCCTTCGGGATAAACGCACCGAAGCTCTGTCCGCCGCCGCCCGTAAGTTCAACCGTAACACTGTCATCGGCAAGGCTGCTGCCGTATGTGGAGGTTATCTCCGAACCTAAGATGGTTCCTACTGCTCTGTCGGTACTCGATACCTTAACGTCATCGATCCTGATCGTTCCGTTCTTAAGGCCTTTCGCGAGTTCAGGGAGGAATACTCTCTCGTCGACCGTCTTTTCGAGTTCGAAGTCAAATACGTGGGAAGGCTCGAAATGTCTTACTTCGGAATCCGCATAAGACGGGTCGATGATCTGTGCGAGAGAGACCATCTCGGCTCTCTTAGTTATCTGCTTATCCTTTACTTTGAGAAGATCGGATCTGCCGACCATCTCATCTAACTTTCTGAAGCCAAGCTCTGCCATGATCTCTCTTAACTCTTCCGCGATGAAGAGCATGAAGTTCATAACATGCTCGGGCTTGCCCTTGAATCTCTTTCGGAGTTCCTCGTTCTGGCAGGCGATACCGAAGGGGCATGTATCCTTGTTGCATACACGCATCATCATGCATCCCATGGATACCAGCGGTGCGGTAGCAAATCCGAATTCTTCCGCACCTAAGAGTGCTGCGATGGCAACGTCTCTGCCGCTCATCAGCTTGCCGTCGGTCTCAACTGCGACTCTTCCGCGAAGGCCGCTCTCGATCAGCGCGTGATGAGTTTCTGCAAGACCTAATTCCCAAGGCAGACCGGCGTTGTGGATGGAGCTTGCGGGTGCAGCTCCCGTACCGCCGTCATATCCCGAGATGAGGATTACCTGTGCGCCTGCTTTTGCAACGCCGCACGCGATCGTTCCTACGCCTGCTTCTGATACGAGCTTGACTGATATTCTTGCATTTCTGTTTGCATTCTTAAGGTCGTAGATGAGCTGTGCGAGATCTTCGATCGAATAGATATCGTGATGAGGCGGAGGTGAGATAAGAGCAACACCGGGTGTTGAATATCTTCTCTCTGCGATCCAGGGATAAACCTTCTTTCCGGGGAGGTGTCCGCCTTCACCGGGCTTGGCACCCTGAGCCATCTTGATCTGGATCTCTTCGGCGCTGTTCAAGTACTCACTCGTAACGCCGAATCTGCCTGATGCGACCTGCTTGATCTTGGAGTTCTTCTCCGTGCCGAATCTCTCGGGTGACTCACCGCCCTCACCGGTATTGGACTTGCCGCCCAAGCGGTTCATTGCGATAGCCATGCACTCATGTGCTTCCTTGGAGATAGAACCGTAAGACATAGCGCCGGTCTTAAATCTCTTAACGATCTCTGATGCAGGTTCTACTTCCTCCAAGGGAATAGAATTGCCTGTCTTCTTGAACGCGAGGAGGCCTCTTAATGTATGGGGCTTCTCGTTGTCAACGATTGCCGTATATTCCTTGAAGAGCTCGTAAGAACCTTCTCTTACTGCCTTCTGGAGGGCAACGATCGTCTTGGGGTTATATAAATGATCTTCCTTGTCGTCACCGCTTCTTAAGTTATGGAAGCCCGTGCTGTCCAAAGTCTCATCGTTTTCGAGGCCCATGGGATCAAAAGCCTTGTCATGTCTGAACAAGATTCCCTCAGAGATCTCTTCCAGGCCGATACCGCCTACGCGGCTTACGATACCCGTGAAGTATTTATCTACTACTTCCTTGCAGATACCGACTGCTTCGAAGATCTTTGCGGACTGGTAAGACTGCAGCGTGGAGATACCCATCTTTGCGGATGTCTTTACGATGCCGTGTAAGATAGCGTAGTTATAATCGTCGATCGCCGTGTGGTAATCCTTATCGAGGATGCCCTTGTCGATCATCTCTGCGATGCACTCATGTGCAAGGTAAGGATTGATCGCACGTGCGCCGAAGCCAAGGAGTGTTGCCATCTGGTGTACATCTCTGGGCTCGCCGCTCTCGATGATCAGAGACACAGCCGTTCTCTTTCTTGTCTGGACGAGGTGCTGCTCTACTGCAGATACTGCAAGGAGCGACGGGATAGCTACGTGGTTCTCATCGATGCCTCTGTCTGAGAGGATGATGATGTTCGCGCCCTTTGCACATGTTCTGTCAACAGTGATAAGGAGCTGGTCTAAAGCCTTCTCAAGAGAAGTGTTCTTGTAATAAAGGATCGATACCGTAGCTGTCTTGAAGCCCGGCTGGTCCAAAGACTTGATCTTAACGAGGTCAACGCCTGTGAGGATCGGGTTATTTACTTCGAGCACTCTGCAGTTGCCGCTCTTTTCCTCAAGGAGGTTACCGTCAGAACCGATATAGACTGTAGTATCAGTTACGATCTCTTCTCTTATAGAGTCGATCGGCGGGTTCGTTACCTGAGCGAAGAGCTGCTTGAAGAATGAGAACAGGAGCTGGTGCTTCTCAGAAAGAACTGCCAGCGGGATATCAGTGCCCATTGAAGCCGTTGCTTCGACCTTGTTCATGGCCATGGGCAATATCTCATTCTTAACGTCTTCGAAAGTATAACCGAATACTTTATAGAGCTTATTTCTCATCTCCTGTGTGTGAACCGGGATCTTCTTGTTAGGTATCTTGAGTTCAGACAGATGAAGGAGATTCAATGCGAGCCACTCACCATAAGGGTGCTTCTCGGAATAGTATTTCTTGCACTCTTCGTCAGATACGAGCTGACCCTTCTCCGTATCGATAAGAAGGATACGGCCGGGCTGTAATCTGGACTTCTTAACGATGTGCTCGGGCTCTATGTCGAGAACGCCTACCTCAGATGAGAGGATAAGTCTGTTATCATCTGTGATGTAATATCTGGAAGGTCTTAAGCCGTTGCGGTCAAGTGTTGCACCTGCAATTACGCCGTCCGTGAAAAGGATCGCAGCAGGACCGTCCCAGGGTTCCATCATGGTTGCATAGTAATGATAGAAATCCTTCTTCTCCTGTTCCATATAAGGATCGTTCTTCCAGGGCTCCGGGATAGTCATCATGACTGCCAGAGGGAGCGGGATGCCGTTCATCATAAAGAACTCTAACGTGTTGTCGAGCATGGCGGAGTCAGATCCCGTCTTATGGATGATCGGGAAGATCTTATCAACGTCATTCTCGATAGAAGGACTGTAGAGTGTCTCTTCACGGGCGAGCATTCTGTCGAAGTTACCTCTGATCGTGTTGATCTCACCGTTGTGAGCGATCATTCTGTAAGGATGAGCTCTCTCCCATGATGGTGTTGTATTAGTAGAGAATCTTGAGTGGACCATTGCGATCGCTGTCTCATAATCCCTGCTCTGCATATCCTTATAGAACTTGCGGAGCTGGCCTACCAGGAACATTCCCTTATATACGATAGTTCTTGAAGATAAAGAAGTTATATATGTCTCGTCTGTGCTCTGCTCGAATTCTCTTCTTGCGACATAGAGCATACGGTCAAATGCAAGACCCTTTGCGCAGTCAGCAGGTCTTTCTACGAAGCACTGCATGATCACCGGCATTGCATCCCTTGCAACCTTGCCTAAGATATCAGGATTCGTGGGAACTTCTCTCCAGCCTAAGATCTTAAGACCGTTCTTCTCGGAGATTACCTTGAACATGCGCATTGCGAGCGTGCGCTTCTTAGTATCCTGGGGAAGGAAGAACATTCCGATTCCGTAATCGCCTTCATCCTTGACTTCGATGCCGGATTCTTTTGCAGCATTCTTGAAGAACTTGTGTGAGATCTGGACGAGGATACCTACGCCGTCGCCTACCTCACCTGTAGCGTCCTTACCTGCTCTGTGCTCTAACTTCTCGACAATGGATAATGCGTCATCAAGAGTGCGGTATTCTTTTTTACCATCGATGTTTACTACTAAACCGATACCGCATGCATCATGCTCTTCCTGCATTGCCTTGTAGCATTCTTTTACATACTTTTCTTCGTAAGGTCTCATATTCTCCTCCCGTAACTTGAGGGCCATCACATCCACCACCGGCCTCAAGTTTGAAATCATACTCAAAATGTATTGATATTTATTTTCAATGCGTTTAAACTATCGTTGTACGATTTCAAGGCTAATTGTAGCCTTATGCTCGAAAGAAATAAAATACAAATCATATTCGTATTACCATACCTTTAGGGTATGATAGGAAACCGAAGGAGGAGACCACATGGATCTACGTCAAATACGTTATTTCTTAACGGTTGCAGAAGAACGTAACATCACGCGCGCAGCAGAGCGTCTGCACTTATCCCAGCCGCCGCTCTCAAGAGCCCTCATGGACCTGGAAGAAGAATTAGGATGCACCTTGATCGTCCGCGGCAAGCGTCATGTCACTCTCACACCAGAAGGTCTTGCCCTCAAGCGCCGCGGCGAACAGATCTTAGCTCTTGCCGACATCGCGAAAACAGAGATATCTGACGTCAAGAAGGGATTAAGCGGAACCCTTTATCTCGGGCACGTTGACAGCAACGGTCCTTCACTTGCAGCAGAATGGATATCTTCTTTTAAGAAAGAATATCCTAACGTTACTTATAACCTCTGGTGCGGCACCGTGGACGACCTTACATACAGAATGAAGTCCGGCCTTCTTGAGCTCGCCATCACCATGACGCCTCTTAACACAGAGCATTTAGACGGCATCACCGTTTACAGCGATTCCTGGGCAGCGATCATCCCGGGCTCACACCCTCTTGCCAAAGCCAAGAAACAGACAGTATCGCTTAAGGATATTGTTGATACGGACCTCATCATCTCCTCACGTCATTCACGTGAAGAAGAGATCCGTTCATGGTTCGAATCAACCGGCAAGGAACCGCACTTCATCGTAAAGACCGCGCACTCTTCCAACGCCAGCAAGCTCGTCGACCAGAACATCGGCATCGCTATCTTCCCTGCTTCAGTCGCCAAGAACATCTCTGCTGATTCAAATGTTGTGGTAAAGAAGATCACGCCGGCGGTCAACGTCGACTATATTCTCTCATGGGATAAAGAGAAGATCCCGAGCGCCCTTGCAATGAAATTCATTGAGCACGTAAGGGGTCTTTATTCTTAATTGTTGCAATATCTTAATAAGAGGCGGTGTCTTTTTGATTAGGCGCCGCCTTATTTGTGGGTCGAAAGGCACTCATTTTGGTGTTGTGATGCGTCGAAAAACCCACGTACCGACAAATTTCTCGTTTTTAAGTAAATTGTCGGTACGTTTATCGCGTTTAGGTGCTCGAAATGATCCACCGTACCGACATTTTTCGCGGTAGTGAGCAAATTGTCGGTACGTTTTCGCTTTCTTAACTTCAAATCAACTTAAATGTACAGACATTTTTGCGGATAATCGTGAAATTGTCGGTACGCGCTCCGATTTTTAGGATCTACAGCATCCAAACGTACCGACAAAATCGGGCGTTTTCGCAATTTTGTCGGTATGAGGTATAAAAGTAGCAGTAATAACAACAAAAAAAACAAAGCCGCCTCATCACTTGAGACGGCCCCTGCTTTATTTATCGTATGTGATCACCTGGTGGCCAAAGGTATTCTTAAGCCAGTCGCCTTTGCTGTTATCCGATGACGGGAACACGATCGTGTTGGGATTGCCGTCAGAGATGTATCTCCTGCCGTCATTAAGCTGCTTGAAGTTCATCTCGATATCCCAGTAAACGCCTTTGTTGTCATACGCTCTGATCCTTCTTATGGCAGTGCTGTCGTAGTCTCTTACGAAGGGCGAATATGACCTTGTCCATGCGCAAAGGAGCGTTGCCTTTGTAGTATAACTGAAGCCTTCATAGGAGCCCTTGAAGATCTTCTCGTATTCGGGCTTTGAAGCGCTTGATTCAGGTGAACCGTAAGGCAGCGCGATGATATCAACATATCTTCCCGGAATGATCTCATCTAAGAGCTTATACATTCTGCCGACCTCTTTTTCGATCTCATCAGGACTCTTGCCGCCGATCTGAACGTGGTTATAAGTGTGATTGCCGATATCATAACCATTGTCGACGAGCCACGTGATCACTTTGCGGTCATCCTCTTTACTGTTATGGAAAAGTCCGCAGTTAAGGAAGAACGTCGCAGTTACGTTGTAATCAGGGAATTCCTTCTTTATCTTTTCGAGTACATCGATAGCGCATCCGGCTTCGAACTTCGGCGAGCCGTCAGCATTCCAGCCTTCCAGCACAACATCATTGATACCGTCATCAAAAGTCAGGATCAACGGGCTGTAACCAAAAGCAACATCGATGTTTCCGTCAACAAAATCATCAAGCCTCATCATGCGGTAACCCTGCTCGTAGAAGCTGCGGAGGTCATTCTCGAATGCTTCGGATGTTCTGTTATAGCCGTCCTTATCAACATTGCCGCCGGTATATTTCGTCTCACTGTTCTTCATATTGTAGATCCTGTGGTACATGAGGATCGGAACGGAATTGAGCTCATTTACGCCGGCTTTCCTTAAGTCATCAGCCGTATATGTGATCTCCACGCTCGTTTCAGTCGTTGTCTCAGAAGTCTCTGCTGTGGTTTCCGAGGTCTCTGTAACAACAGGCTCCGTTGACTCTTCAGAAGTCTCTGCGCCCTTTTTGCATCCTGCAAGGAGCGATGCAGTTACCGCTGCGGTAAGTATTAATGCTGTAATTTTCCTGATATTCATATTATCCCTGTCCGTTTTCGAAAAAATCCGCCCGCAACATATTCACGGACGGATTCATTATACCATCTTATGCCGGCAACTTAAGTTGTCTGTACGCTTTCTTCGTACGATCTCAGTTCCTCGTAAAGCCGGCTTCTCTTATATTCCAGGTTAGTAAGTTCTTCACGGATCTTATTTGCCTCTTCAAATCTTGCTGCGTTCTTAGCATCAGAAGCGTTGTTATACTTATCCCTCATTTTCCTGGCGAAGATGCCTCCGAATACATGGAGCAGGATAAAGACAAGAGCAGCTATGAGAAAAGTGACCTTTCTGGCAAACTCATAGTCAGAGCTCGGAATATACACAGAGGTCCAGATACTATGGAAGGCTATAAAAGATATGACAAGGAACGGCCAGAAGTAATGCATAGAAGACCTTTTGAGGGCTTTGGATCCGGAGTAGATCCTTACAAGCTTAGAATTACATTCTGCGATTGTATTCTCATTCAATTTGATCTGGTTCTTCTTCGCGGTAATAGCATCCGCAAGACCTTCAGGAATATCTTTCTGCACTGCCGGAGAAGGCTTGTTCATGCTTGATCCCAGTAATGCTTTTTTAGCAAGATTAAGCTTTAAGAGCTGCTCCTCACATACTTTTATTTGTCTTCTTTTCTCGGTATCGTTCCTGTTCCTTTCAGAATTGAACGCATCACATTTATTTCTGGCATAGATTCCGCCGACTATATGAATGATCATAAAGACCACGAATAAGATAAATAAATACAAACCTATAGGATAATTACCGGTTGTTACGCCTTCTGACTCTTTTACTTTATTAATAAAATTCGCAACAAATATAAATAATAATCCGCCAAAGCCTATTATGAGCGATACGACAAAGAACGGACAGAAATATCTGAAAGTGCCGGCTCTTCTCGGATCGATCTCTGATGAGCATCTGCTGATCTCATTCTCGAAGAAAGCGATCTTTTTATTGATATTATTTAATTCATCAAAGGACGATGCCTTATCAAATTCAGTATTGTTCTGTTCAAAAGCCTTAACTTCAGTTGTCATATGTACACCCTCCTTAAGATTTCCTTCTGTTGATGACATATTAACATCCTTGCAATCGCTTTTCAATAGTTTTTTATCGTTTTTCAATATATTTTTGCGGAATATTGATAAACACATAAGAAAAGCCGGTTGTAAGAACCGGTCCTAAAGCATCGTATTTTATTGTCTTGATAACTTATTCTTCCTGAGCGTCCTCAAAGACCAGGATATTCTTTCCGTGCTGCTTGCCGTAGTACATGCGCTCGTCAGCCTTCTTTATAAGCTTCTCAGGTTCAGTGTATTTAGGTGTGTACTGCTCAAGACCTATGGTGATCGTGACAAAGATCTGCTTATTGAAGAATGATGTGGGATTGGACTCTATAGTCTTTCTGAGCCTCTCTGCTCTGATCTTTGCAGCAGCCAGATCACAGTCCCTTAAGAGGATAACGAATTCTTCTCCGCCCCACCTGCAGATATCCGAGCCCGGGAGCTCCTGCTTGATCATCATAGTCGTATGCTTAAGAACCTCATCACCTGCTTCATGTCCGTAAGAGTCATTTATCCTCTTAAAGTCATCGAGATCGCAGAAAGCGATGCAGAACTTCTTGGGTTTGCCTGCAGACATGAGGGATTTTACCAGAGGCAGGAAGCCGCGACGGTTAAGAAGGCTTGTCAGCGCATCTTCATGTGCATCGGCAGAGAGCTGCTTATTCTTAAGTTCCAGAACAGATACCGTGTGCTCGCTTGAATAGATATACATGATGTTGTAGAAGACCGTTGCAAATACCATCGCAAAAGCCGAGAAGATAACGAGTACGAGTGCAGTCACAGAAGACACGTTGTAGACCGGATCCTGGAAATAAAAGCTGAAGTAAACGACGATGAATGTTATGAAGTTGAGCACGATCATCGAGGCTACGCCCCATCTCTGTCTGCCCTTAAAGAGCGTGCTTCCGAAATAAATGATGATCGGAATTATCGAGAACAGGAAGCAGTACGTGCCGCAGCGGAGTCCGACATAGTAAGTGGATACGATCGAATAGATCGTTACTTCCAGGATAATGCTCACATATACAGGCAGGAGGTGTCCGAATCTGCACAATACAAAACAGAAAACGTAAATTACTACGCTGAAGAAATTAAACTGTGCAAGAGGATATACTCCGGCGATCCAAAAGATAACCATCAGCACGGCATGAACCAGACCCATTACTCCGACAGTAAACGAGAAGGCATTGTTTACGAGAAAGCGCATGGCATTATCGAGCCGCTCATATCTCTTATTAACAGACTGTACTTTGTCAGCTATCTTATCCATATCAGATCTGTTCCCTGTTTATGGGAAAACCCCGGTGTGCACGTTTTACTTATTTATATTCTTGCACGTAAAAATGAACAAACCTACGTTAAATATATGAATAATCTGTGAGGATTAGGCTTTATGGAGCAGAAAATCCGGGCAAAAAAGGCGGTGCCTTTTATAAAGACACCGCCCTCCGGATGATTTATGCGACTGTTACCTCTGCCTTGTCTTTTGACGAACTCTTGTCTGTGAGGATCCCTGCGATGTATACCGCGAGCATGATCCCGCCGATTGCCGTGAGGATGTACATTCCCGTGTTGCTGAGCTTTTCGAGAACGGGGAAATATGAACATACCATACCGTAAGTATTCATGATGATGTGGAATACGATGCCGGGGATGATCGAACCGGACTTGATCCTGACAACACAGATGATAAGTCCTACGATGCCTGCCCAGATTGCCCATACAAGACCGCCGTGGCAAAGTCCGAAGACAACGGATGATATGACGGCTGCAACAGCTGCCGGCATTGCCTTACCGAGCCTGCTGAAGATGTAACCTCTGAATACGACTTCCTCCAGGATCGGGATAAGGATCGCATTTACGATGATCGCGAGCCAGAAGGGGTAAGATGTGAGACTTCCCATTCCGCTTGTGAGGTCACCTAACAGTTCTTCAGGGATCGGCAGAATAGTGAGCATGAAGTTCATGAAGAACATCCCTCCTAAAGCACCTACGACCGTAAGGCCCATCTGCTTGCCTGTAACCATCTTCATGTCGGTTTCTTTTGCGAGGTTCGTCTTCTTGACCTTTTCGATTATGAAAAAGGCCAGGAGTGTCAGGAGCGCGCCGATCAGCATGCTTATGCCCTTGTAGCCGTTGCCGTCTGTCTGGAAAGCTGCCATTGCTTCCTCCTGGCTTAAGCCCATAGCCCTGTACTTAGCACCTAAATTGTATCCGTAGATGTAGCCGACAATGAGGTCAACAATGTTCATGCAGGATAAATAAACTGCGAAGTAGCCTATTGCTTTTCCAATCTGTTTTAAAACCTTTTTCATGTGTAGATTCCTTTCTTCATTGAACTCACGGTGATTCTAGCATCAGGATGTGCGCGAAAATGGAGACTGGAGTGAATGGTAGTTTTCCCGTCGCAAACGGTATTGCGAATAACTAAATGATTATTTAGAATTCATACCAGAGAATCATAAGGAGCATTCCCAACGTGCGTATTGCCATCTGCGATGACGAAGAAATATACAGAATAGAGCTTAAGGCTTTGCTTGATAAGCTCCTTATCAATGCCGATTACAATATCGACACTTTTGACGACGGGAACAGGCTCTCTGAGAGCTTTAAGAGCCTTCCCTACGATCTGGTATTCCTTGATATCGAGATGCCCGCAGTAGACGGCATCACGCTTGCCAAGAAGATCAGAGCGGTATCAGAGAAGGTCTTCATCGTATTCCTTACGAGCCATGTCGAATATGCGATCGAAGGATATGAAGTAAACGCCCTGCGTTATCTCACCAAACCCGTAGATATAGAGAAGCTTAAGGAAGTCATAAGATACGTTCAGGAGAAGCAGGGAAACTCGCGCCATCTGATAATCAAGGAAGATGGCGAAGAACTGCTCATTGAACTCAATGACATCATCTACATGGAGTCAATGAACCAGAACGTCAGGATCGTGACTTCCAAAGGCGAACATGTCATCAGATACAATATCGGCGACTTTGAAGAACAGCTCAAAAACGACGGTTTCTTCAGGATCCACAGAGGCTATCTGATATCGCTTGCCAAGGTAAAAAAGCTCTCCAAAAACGATGTGATCATGGAAGGCGACTTCGTTCTCCCTGTGAGCCGCAGCAATGTAAAAGCTCTCAAAGACGCCTTGTACGCTTACGTGGAAGGACTGGCTTTCTGATATGTCTGAGATCCTTGAATTCATCCGTTCCTTAACACTTTCGCTTTTGAACAATTCCCAGATCATTATCTCAATGCTGCTCGTCATACTCGTCGCAGCATGCTTTCTCGGACGCTACATCGAGCTTACAAAAAAACTGGTATTATCGTCATTCGGGCCCATTATCCTGACCATACTGGGAAATGTGCTCCTTAATCTGTTCTTCAGCGAAATGCCTGAGGAAACAGTTATGTTCAACTATAACAACGCATTGGTATTGGTAATATTTGTCTACGCATTCTTCTTTTACTTTTTCGCTTATAAGGAAAAGAAGTTTTTGAGAGCCGTTGAATCTACTGTCTGCCTGTATCTTGTAACCGCCTATGCTTCCACACTCTCACAAATGACCGCCGTCTACTTCTATGGCGGGACAGATGAAGTTATGGTGGATCTCTTCATAGAGCATTTAGGTACCGGTGGAATATGGACGTTCATAACGATAATGAGCTTCTTGGTCACGCTGGCACTTTTCCTTGTGGTATATTTCGGCTTCTACAGACCAAAAAAGTTCTATGTTATTGGCATTCCTTACAGGATCTTTTTTACAGTGTGGGCCGCTCTTTTTGTCTCTGTCCCTTTTATTCCCGCACAGATGTCTTCAGAGTATGTAACGCTGGAACAGAGATATCATTTCATCGGCATCTTCTATGCAATAGGAACACTCATCTTGGGGCTTGCTGTGCCTGTCATCATGATCATATCCTCAGTCGACAGGTCCCTGCGCGAGAAGAACAAATCGCAGGAAGCATACCTTGCAGCAGAACTCGAATACATCGGCCAGTACAAAAAGCAGCAGGTCGAGACCAAGGCCTTCAGACACGATATCAAGAACAATCTGGCCATGACTCAGATGATGCTCGAGAAAGGCAATGTCGAAGACGCAAAAGCCCATATAGCAGACATGTTAGGCAACGTCGGTTCCTTCTCGCCTAAATATGTAACCGGTGACGAGATGCTCGACATCATCGTCTTCATGAAGGCTGACAAGATGGAAGAAAAGAACATAAGGTTCACGTTAGACGGCGTTATCGACGGCGGACTCAACATAAAGCCGATGGACAAGTGCAGCATCTTCGCAAATGCGCTGGATAACGCCATTGAAGCCGCTTCCAAATGCGAAGACCCGTTCATATCATTCACGATAAAGAGAACAGACAAATTCTTTATCATCAAGATCACAAATTCCGCCGGATCTAAGGTCAATGTCGAAAAGCTCCTGGCATCTTCCGGCTACACATCCAAAAAGGACAAGGACCATCACGGCTTCGGCCTGATGAATGTCAAGCGCGCCGTCGAGAACTTAAACGGCATGTTAAAGGCCGATTCCGGCGAGAGCACTTTTACGCTGTCGATCATGTTGCCAAGAACTGCTCAGGTTCAGTAAATTAGCCGCCGCATCAGAAATCAGAAGATTTTTATTTGATTTTTGCTCTTTTTCGCGTTAGAATTCCTATTCTGCTTAAAATTCATAGGGAAATAGGATAAATTAATTTTATGGTAAACGTAAAGGAAACATCTTTCAGAAAGAAGCTCATCTCGCTGATACTGCCGATGACACTGCAGAACTTTGTTTTTGCTCTGGTTCCGGTATCAGACGCTGTCATGCTGCTCTTCCTGTCTCAGGATTCAATGGCAGCAGTATCGCTCGCAACACAGGTCGTACTCGTACTGACCCTTTTTACCATGTCCATAACTGCCGGCGGCTCCATGTTCGCTGCTCAGTACTGGGGCAAGGGCGACAACGAATCCATCGAGAAAGTATTCGGGTACATGTTCGCGTTATCTCTCCCCGTTATTCTCGTTTTCTTCTCCTGCGGCATGTTCATGCCTGAGGGTGTAATGAGAGTATTCACAAACGAACCCGAACTCATCGCAAACGGCATTCCTTACATCAGGATTGCGTCTTTCTCATATGTATTCATGACACTCGCATCAGTTTTCGAGACACTCCTTAAGAACGTAGGATACGTAAAGGAATGCACGATTGCGAGCGTTGTTATCGTATTCTTAAACATCATTCTGAATGCCATATTGATCTTCGGTCTTCTCGGCGCGCCCAGGATGGGTTCAGCCGGCGCTGCGCTTGCGACGACGATCTCGAACGGTGCAGGATTCCTTCTGTGCATAATCTTCATTCTCGTAAAGACGAAGTTCAGGCTCAGGTTCAAGAACATCTTCCACGCGGATATAGACTTAAGGCAGAGATTCTCTAAGTACACTCTCCCCTACCTTTTGAATTCCCTTCTCTGGGGATTCGGCTTTACCATGATAACTGTAATCATGGGACACCTGGGATCTGACGCAGCAGCTGCAAACGGCATCGCTGCAATCGTTAAAGACCTCGTATCCTGCCTCTGCTTTGCTATCGCAGGCGGAAGCGTCATCATCATCGGCAACGAGCTTGGTGCCGGCAGACTTGAACAGGCTAAGGAATACGGCGATAAGCTCTTTAAGATCACTGTCATCTCCGGAATCATCCTGGGCCTTATAGCAGCCGCATCTGCACCTCTGGTTCTGTACTTTGTTAACCTTACAGAGACAGCAGAGCACTACCTGTTCGTCATGCTCCTGATGTGCAGCTACTACATCTTAGGAAGATCCATCAACTCTACACTCATCAGCGGAATCTTCTCTGCGGGCGGAGATACAAAATTCGGTTTCATCTGCGACACCGTCACGATGTGGGCTTTTATCGTGCCTGTCGGATACATCGCAGCGTTCAAACTCAACTTGCCTGTAATGGTCGTCTACTTCATCTTAAACCTCGACGAGATCGTAAAGATCCCTGTCGTAATCGCCCACTACAGAAAATACAAGTGGGTCAGGAACATCATCAACGAGGAAGTTTAATTAGTTTTTTAGGTCCGGCGAAGTGCAAAGGGTGAAATCGTACGTTTTTAATTTTGAAAAAAGTACGATTCTATCGGTTGCAACTTGCAAGCATTCAAATCGTACGTTTTTAACCTCGAAAATGGTACGATTTTACCATTTGCAACTTTCAATAAAAAAGGCTGTCTTGAGACAGCCCTTATTTTACCTTGCGTAATCCGTGTGCTCGAAAGATTCGTAGAGCGCGATTATCTCTTTCTTCAACGAGATAAATATGCGTCCCAGATGCGGATCGAAGTGATGCCCGAGTTCCTGTCTGATGAGCTCGAAAGCTTCATCGTAAGACATAGGATCCTTGTAATAACGGCGGCTTGCCAAGGCATCGAAAACATCAGCCAGCGCCATTATCCTTGCCTCGAACGGAATGCTCTCGCCTCTTAACTGGTCAGGATAGCCCGTGCCGTTATATTTCTCATGATGGTAGTGGGC